>JAAYHN010000162.1 GCA_012735395.1 Alcaligenaceae bacterium
AAACAACAGCCGTAAAAAAAACAGCTGCCAAGAAAACTGCTGTGAAAGTAGCTGCCCCCGCCAAGAAAGCCGTTGTTGCCAAAAAAGCGGCCCCCGCCAAAACTGCTGCTGTTAAAAAAGTAGCGGCCAAGAAAACCGCTGTTAAAGTGGCCGCCCCCGCTAAAAAAGCCGTCGTGGCTAAAAAAGCGGCTCCCGCCAAAACTGCTGCCGTTAATAAAACAGCAACCAAAACAAGCGCTGTGAAAGCGGCTGCGCCTGCCAAGAAAGCCGTTGTTGCCAAAAAGGCGGCACCTGCCAAAAAAGCAGCACCAGCTACAAAAGCAGCACCAGCTACAAAAGCAGCACCGGCCAAAAAAGCGGCTCCTGCCAAAACCACTGCTGTTAAAAAAACAGCGGCCAAGACAAGCGCTGTGAAAGCGGCCGCGCCCGCCAAGAAAGCCGTTGCTGCCAAAAAAGCGGCACCGGCTAAAAAAGCGGTTGCCAAAAAAGCACCCGCAGCCAAGAAACCTGCCGCAAAAAAAGTAGCGGCAACAAAAAAAACAACCGGCTCAGCAGCTAAAACCGGAACAAATACCAGCTCAGCATGGCCATTTCCAACAGGCAATCGTCCATAATCAGTTGAAGTAATCTTCAAAGCCGTCTAAATTACTTATTTAGACGGCTTTTTTTCTGTTTGTTTTATTTATATGCTTACTTCAATACTCTCCTTTTTGCTTTCCACCTTCTTTTCCCTGTTTATTTCAGCGCTACTGCTCAGGGCCTGGATTTTCTGGACACGGATCCATCCTTTCAATCCCTATGTGATGATTATTTACAAAGCGACGGACTGGCTGATACAACCTGTTCGTAAAGTGATCCCCACCAGCAACAAAATAGACTGGACCAGTATCGTGCTGGCATGGCTGTGTTCCATGCTGCATCTGTTCCTGATGTTCTCGCTTATGCCTGCCAATGTCTATATCCAGACCACGCTGGCAACGCTGCCCTTGCTTGGGCTTTTCATGGTGTTTAAACTGGCGTTGACGCTGGTTTTCTGGCTATGTCTTCTGCAAGCCATCTTATCGTGGGTAAGCCCCATGTCACCCATTGCACCTTTACTGAGTGCTTTACTTGACCCGATACTCAATCCGATTCGCAGGATGCTGCCCAGAACCGGTGCTTTCGACTTTTCACCGTTAGTACTTATCCTGATTACCCAGGTACTGCAGATTGTTTTGAACCATCTCACATTTGGTTAACAGGCAGCATCACCGGAGAAACCGGAGGTTGTGCTGCCACTATCCGTATGCACTCCCACGCGGGAGTGAAGTGCCCCCCTAAAGTTGAACACCTATTCAACTTTAGGGGTCTTTTCACAGCGTGGGAACGAGAGCAAGCGGAATCATCGTTCAGGTGCAGCGACTTCGGCGCGTAGCGGCGTCGGAGCAAAGCTGAATGATGATTCCGCTGCCACAGAAGAACCGGATACTGACGCGAGAGGGGCGGTGCAATATCAGGCTGGCAATGCCAGGCCAAATTCTTTCAGCAGCATGGCAGACAGTTCTTCACGGCTGAACCAATGGTTCTGGGGGCCCTGAGAGGCGATTTTAAGCGACCCCATCAGGCTGCCCAAGCGGCAGCAATCTTCCCAGCCCCAGCCCTGTGAGAGGCCATACAACAGCCCTGCACGGTGTGAGTCTCCGCAACCGGTGGGATCGGTTACCGCTGCCGCCTTAACGGCAGGAATCGTTACCTGCCCGCCGTCATGGTATAAATCGGCTCCTTCTGCCCCACGTGTCACAATAACGGCCTCAAGCTGTCCGGCAAGTTGAGGCATGCTTTTACCCATGCGCTCTTCAATTACCGAGGCTTCATAATCATTCACGGTAAGGGCTGTTGCCAAACCCAGCATACGCTCAAGATCGGCCTTGTCAAACAAAGGCATGGCCTGGCCAAGATCAAAAACAAAAGGAATACCGGACTTGGCCAAACGTTCGGCATGGGCAAACATGCCGTCTTTGGAATCGGGAGCCACAATACCCCAGCAGGCCTTTTCCTGGCTAATATCATTACTGGCCGATTGCATCATGGCCCCGGGGTGAAAAGCGGCAATCTGATTACCATCCAGATCTGTGGTGATATGGCATTGCGGGGTAAACATATCGGGCAACACACTAATGGCATGCGTATCAATGCCGGCATCTTTCATGCGCTGCAGGTATTCGGTGGCATCCTTGCCTACCGTTGCCACCGGCACCGGATTGCCCCCCAGCATACGCAGGTTATAGGCAATATTACCGGCGCACCCGCCATATTCTTTGCGCATGGTGGGCACAAAAAAGGATACGCTCAAGGTCTTGATATGTTCGGCCAGAATATGGTCTTTGAAACGCCCTTCAAACAGGGTGATGGTATCAAATGCGACAGAACCGCAAACCAGTACAGCATTACTCATTATGTATAAACCTTATGGATAGTAGGGACGAAGTTCAAAACTGGAAACCGCGATTGTACTGGGCAGTGCCAGCGGCAAGTTGATAAAAACCTCGGTATCCGGCTGAAGCGGCCTTAACAGGAAATCAGCCAGCATATATTCTTTGGGTTCAAGGATTTTGGTAATTTCCACGACACCCTGGGCATTTTTCAGGCTTAGCACCAGCAAAGGCCAGACTTGCGCCCTGCGATCGTTATTACGCAGCGTGCCCTGCAGGCGCAGTGCCATTACCCCCTCTTGCGGCTTTGCCTGCAAATCGGGCTTCAGGACCCAGCTTTTAAGTTGCAGGCTGGTAAAGTTTTTATCAGAGCCCAGCTCACAAGCAAACACCGAACACATTTGCAGCAGAACCGGCTCCAGGGACGGAGCCACCTTAACCAGCTGGTTACGGTAGACATACATGCCTTGTGCCGCCAGAACAATCAAGCCGAAAAAAATACCCAGAATCCAGTAAATACTGCTATTACGCCCCTGATAAGAAGCGTAATCACCGTCTTCTTCCCGCTCTACCATAATGGGAGGTTCATTATGGACAGCCAGAACGGGCTCATCGCGCAACACAATGGGATCATCAACATTCCCATTCCCGGCCATGGCTCCCAATACCGGTTCCTCGTCCTGGCCGGCATAAATGCCTGCATCATGGCTCAAATGGAAATCTGGCCCGTCGTCCAGTGCCGGCTCCCGGAGTTCTGCCAGTACTTCTTCGGGCTCATCTTCAGGATATATATTGCGAACTTCTTTTTCATCGGTAGCCGGGTTTGCGGGCCAGACCGCCTGTTCCTGCTCAAGCACCGGAAAATCATCTTCTTCTTCCGGCAATAAGGCTTCTTCACCATTAAATACTGTTTTACAGATACCGCAACGAACCAGCCCGTTACGCAAAGCGAGCTGCTCTTCGCTAACGTTAAAAACGGTTTCACATTTCGTACAACGGGTTTTCATGGCTAATCCTTTGTTTATGCGCGCTGCCCGTGAAGACAGACCCACCCTTCATGGCTGCGCCAGACAGACATTTTGAGCCAAGGTTCATAAGCCGCAGCCACCTCTTCGGCCTGACGCTCGAGTACGCCTGATAATACCAGATGCCCGTTTCCGGCAACCCTGCCGGCCAGCATGGGAGCCAGTATTTTCAGGGGATTGGACAGGATATTGGCCACTACGACATCAAAGGTACCCTCGGCCAGGCCATCGGGTAAAAATACGTCTATCTCTGCCAGGTTAACCTGCGCATTATAATGGGCCGCCTGCACTGCCTGTTCATCGATATCAACCCCAAGTACACGCGCCGCCCCCAGCTTTTTGGCAACAATTGCCAAAATACCTGAACCACACCCGTAATCAAGGACATTACTGCCGGCAGATAAATTGGCCTCCAGCCATTCCGTACATAAACGGGTGGTGGGATGGCTGCCGGTACCAAAAGCCAGCCCGGGGTCAAGCTCGATAAGAATGTTTTTTTCAGTTCCTTCGTTGGCAGCGGGTACCAGCGGGTTTTCTTTGTGCCAGCTGGGTACGATCCAGATCCGGCCGGCAATCTGGATAGGGTCGAACTGCGATTGCGTTAACCTGACCCAGTCTTCATTGGCCACATCACGAACCTGGTAACTTTCACTGTAATCACGCCCGGTTTGCTCCTGCAGCAGTGCCAGCAAGTCAGCCGGATCAAGCTCATCGGGTAAGAGGGCGACCAGCTGGTTACGTTTCCATGCCTGGATTTCGGGCTCTGTACCCGGCTCGCCAAACAAAGGCTGCTCTATTTCGGTATCCCGGTCGGCATCTTCAACAGAAACCGACAAGACACCTTCTTCCAGAAGCAGATCCGATAACTGTTCGGCATCATCTTCGGCACACAAAAGCACCAACTCACGCATCATTTTTCCTTATCATGAATTAAGCCGAGAATAATCTCGGCCTATTTAACACATATACATGTATTTATTATATTACTTACTGCGTTCGCTTAACTTGTGTTCCAGATAATGAATACTGGTTCCACCTTCGGCAAAATGGGTATCCATCATGAGGTCACGATGCAGCGGGATATTGGTATGAATCCCTTCGACCACCATTTCCGACAAGGCCAGTTTCATACGGGCAATAGCCTGTGCACGGGTATCACCAAAGGTAATAAGTTTGGCAATCATGGAATCATAATTGGGTGGTACTTTATAGCCACTGAATACGTGTGAATCAAGGCGAACCCCCGGACCACCCGGTGTATGCCAGTTGGTAATTAAACCCGGGGACGGCATGAATGAGTAGGGATCTTCGGCATTGATACGGCACTCAATGGCATGCCCTTTAATGACAATATCTTTTTGCCTTAAAGTAAAGGGTTCTTCGGCAGCGATAAAAATTTGCTGCTGGATCAGGTCGATACCGGTAATGCACTCGGTCACGGTGTGCTCTACCTGGATACGGGTATTCATTTCAATGAAATAGAACTCACCGTTTTCATAAAGGAACTCGAATGTACCGGCACCACGGTAACCAATACGACGGCAGGCCTCGACACAGCGGTCACCGATTTTCTCAATCAGCTTACGGGGAATGCCGGGAGCCGGTGCCTCTTCGATCACTTTCTGGTGACGACGTTGCATGGAACAATCGCGCTCACCCAGCCAAACCGCTTCTTTATTGCCATCGGCCAATACCTGGATTTCAATATGCCTTGGATTCTCAAGGAATTTTTCCATGTAGACTTCAGGATTATTGAATGCCGCCTGGGCTTCCGCCTTGGTCATTTGCACTGCGGCAAGTAAAGCGGCCTCAGTATGCACGACACGCATGCCACGTCCGCCACCACCACCAGCGGCCTTGATAATAACCGGGTAACCAATATCACGGGCGGCTTGCAGAATATACTCGTTATCATCGGGCAAAGCACCTTCAGAACCGGGCACGACGGGCACACCGGCCTCTATCATGGCCTTCTTGGCACTGACCTTGTCACCCATCATGCTGATGGTTTCCGGACGCGGGCCAATAAATACGAAACCGCTGCGTTCGACACGTCGGGCAAAGTCGGCGTTTTCGGCCAGAAAACCATAACCAGGGTGAATGGCTTCTGCGTCGGTAACCTCAGCCGCTGAAATAATGGCGGGCATATGCAGATAGCTTTGTTGTGCCGGTGCCGGGCCAATACATACCGATTCGTCGGCCAGGCGTACATACTTTGCATCGCGGTCGGCTTCGGAGTGAACCACTACGGTTTTGATGCCCAGTTCACGACACGCCCGCTGAATACGCAGTGCAATTTCACCGCGATTCGCAATAAGGATTTTTTCAAACATATCAGGCAATCACGAATAAAGGTTGGCCAAATTCAACAGGTTCACCATTCTCAACCAGGATTTCTTTAATAACGCCGGTTTTGTCTGCTTCAATTTCATTGAGCAGTTTCATTGCTTCGATAATACACAAGGCATCGCCCTCTTTCACCTGTGCACCAACTTCGACAAAAGCGGGCGCATTGGGGTTGGGTGCACGATAGAAAGTACCCACCATTGGCGCCTTGACAACATGTCCGGTCACAACAGGTTCGGCACTGGCTGCCGGTGCTGCGGCAGGCGCTGCAACAGGCGCCGCTGCGGCAACGGTTACAGGCGCTGCAACAGGCTCTACGGGCTGTAAGGTTTGGGAGAATTTAACGATGCGGACTTTGCCGTCGCCTTCCGTAATTTCCAGTTCAGCAATCCCTGACTCGGCAACAAGGTCAATAAGTGTTTTTAGTTTTCTGAGATCCATAACATTTCCCGGTTGGATGTGTTTAGTTAAATCGGTTTGCGATATTAAAAGCAAACCCTATTTCAAATAATGTTTGACTGCATAATGCATGGCCGCCGTGTACCCGAAAGCACCCATACCGCAAATTACGGCAACCGCCTTGTCTGACAGATAGGAATGATGACGGAATGCTTCGCGCTGATGCACATTGGAAATATGCACTTCAATAAACGGAATATTGACACCTGCAAGTGCATCACGGATGGCCACGCTGGTATGGGTATAGGCACCCGCATTAATGATAATGAAATCAGTGCTGTCCATGGCCTGCTGAATGCGATCAACCAGATCGCCCTCATGGTTGCTTTGGTAAAATTCGCAACGGACCCCCAGCTGGCTGGCTACCGTTGCAAGGTCACGATTTATATCGTTTAAGGTCTGGCTGCCATAAATGGCAGGCTCACGTTTTCCAAGCAAATTCAGGTTGGGACCATTAACGACAAGCAGATTTTGAGTCATTTAGCATGCTATGCAAACAAATAAACTGGTATTTAACGTCAATTTGATTCGTTTGTCTATTAAATTATAGTATCTTTTGAATTTAAAAATCACCCTGAAAGGGTATCAAGTATTTGTTCAAGCTCATCTTTTTTAATTTGCCCAAGGATTTTCTGCCTTAATTCACCCCTGGCATCAAACACCAGCGTAAAGGGTAAGCCTCCTGTTTTATTACCCAGTTTTTTCATCAGGCTGATGCTTCCCATACCGGCAACCAGCAAAGGGTAAGACACTTTGACTTTCTCTTCAAATTTGCGCATGTTTTTTTCGGTGTCAGCGGCATAACCAATGAAGTTAATATCGGGATAAGCCTTATGCAGGGCTTCGAGATCGGGCATTTCCTTGACACACGGAGGGCACCAGGTAGCCCAGAAATTAAGTACCAGGGGCTTGTCAAGATACGCCCTGACCGTATGTTCCTGGCCATTCAGGTCGGGCACAGGCGAATCAAGCAGGGTTTGCAAGGCCTCTGGAGAGACATCGCTGATGTCTGACGAGTTCCCGGGTTCCAGGGCCAATGCTTTTACCCCTGGTAACAATAATAGGCAGCTTCCTGCTATTTTGAGCAGATTTCTACGTTTCATGCTTATTCCACTTCATATACTATTGACTGTTTTTAACACAAATCACTCTTTGACTCCATGAAGCGGATCATCTTTTAATCTTTTTACCCCTTTTTTCAGCAGGCCCACTGCCAGAAAACACGTAAAATACCGGCAGGAGAGTTTTATGCATATTCATATTTTAGGTATTTGCGGCACATTCATGGGTGGTCTGGCCCTGATTGCCCGCTCTGCCGGACATAAAGTCACGGGTTGCGATGCCGGGGTGTATCCGCCCATGAGCACCCAGCTGCAAGAGCAGGGTATTGAACTGATTGAAGGCTTTGATGCCGGGCAAACGCAGCTCGCGCCCGACCTGTTCATTATTGGCAATGTCATCAGTCGCGGCAACCCTTTAATGGAGGCCATTCTTGACCAGGGGCTCCCTTATATTTCCGGCCCGCAATGGCTGGGCGACCATGTCCTTCAATCACAGCACGTGCTGTCCGTTGCCGGCACCCATGGCAAAACCACCACCAGCTCCATGCTGGCCTGGATCCTGGAATGCGCCGGCCTGCAACCCAATTTCCTGATTGGCGGCATTGCCCCTGACCTGCAGGTTTCCGCAAAATTCAACCCCGCCAACAAATACTTTGTGATTGAAGCTGATGAATATGATACAGCCTTCTTCGACAAACGCTCAAAGTTCGTCCACTACCATTCACGGACCGCTATTTTAAATAACCTGGAGTTTGATCACGCCGATATCTTCCCGGACCTGGCGGCCATTGAAACCCAGTTCCATCATCTGGTGCGTACGGTACCGGGTAGCGGCAACATTATTTACCCGGCACAGGATGAAGCGCTGGAACGCGTTTTACAGCGCGGGTGCTGGTCGGGCACCACCCCTTTCGGCCCCGGTGCCCAATGGCAATACGCCAATCACGATGCGGCCGGCACTCACTTTGACGTCCTTTATAACGGAGAAAAGCTTGCGCACATCGCCTGGCAGCTCAATGGCATCCATAACATCAACAATGCCCTGGCCGCTATTGCTGCCGCACATCATATTGGCGTTGATGCCAGCATTGCCGCTGACGCACTGAGCCGTTTCCGGGGTATCCGTCGCCGTATGGAACTGCGTGCCACCATTCATGGCATCCATGTCTATGATGATTTTGCCCATCATCCTACCGCGATTGAAACCACCCTGGCCGGCCTGCGCCACCAAATCGGCAAGCAACGTATTCTGGCGGTACTTGAACCCCGTTCCAATACCATGAAGCTGGGCACCATGGCAGCCCGTCTGCCCAAATCACTGGAACTGGCCAATCAGGTTTTTTGTTTTGGTGAAAAAGAAGGCAAACACGCCCTGGGCTGGGACCCGGAAATTGTTTTTGCCGATATGCAAGGCAGGGCCAGCGCCTATAATGACCTTGAACAACTGGCCACCGCTGTCACACAGCAGGCACAGCAAGGCGATCATATCCTTATCATGAGCAATGGCGGCTTCGGTGGTTTCCACAACAAACTGATAGCAAGCCTGGAAAAGAAATTTACTTGAAATTTACGGTCACAATGATTTTGTCCTTATGATTCTTTATATACACGGTTTTCGTTCCTCGTCACAATCTGCCAAATCGCAACAGATGCAGCAGGCAATGGCCAGCAAAGGCTTAAGCCATGCCTTTGCCGGGCCCGACCTGCCGGTTTCCCCCAAAAAGGCCATTGAACTGCTCACCGATACGGCTCACACGCTCTGCCAAGGCCGGAATATCAGCCAGTTAACTGTTATTGGCTCATCCCTGGGTGGCTATTACGCAACCTGGCTGGCCAACAAGCTGGAATGCAAGGCCATATTAATCAACCCTTGCGTGTATGCCCCGCGTGACTTGTCCACGCAATTGGGCCCAATGACGTATTTTCACAATGATGAACCTTTCGAACTGAAAGCCGAACACATCCGTGAACTGGCCGAACTGTTCGTGCCACAGCTTAAACATCCAAAGAAATTCTTTCTGCTGGCCCGTACCGGTGATGAAGTGCTGGACTGGCAAGAAATGAAAAATCGCTATTCAGGCGCAAAACAATTAATTATTCCAGGTGGGGATCATGGCTTTTCCGATTTTGAAAAATACCTTCCCCTGGTGCTGGACTTTGCTTTAAATAATTAGGAATACAACTCAATGTACGTGGTTTTTGAAGACAACGGTCAATTTAAAGCCGAAAAAATCCTGTCCGAAGCGGACACCTCTTTGCAGGTAGAATCGGCCTCTGGCAAAAGAAGTAAAATAAAACGCAATAGTACGATTTTCACTTTTGACAACTATAACCCCGTGAGTTTGCTGGAAGAAGCCAGCCAGCAGGCAGAGGAAATTGACCTTCAATTCCTGTGGGAGTGCGCACCGCAAGAAGAGTTTCAGGTGGAAGCACTGGCCCGTGATTATTTTGGCCATGAACCTGGCATTCTGGAAAAAACCACCCTGCTGTTTCGCCTGCATGGCGCCCCTGCCTATTTTCATCGCAAGGGCAAAGGCCAGTATCGCCCAGCCCCACCGGAAATCCTGCAGGCAGCCCTGGCCGCACTCGAAAAGAAACGGCTGCAGGCAGAACAACAGGCGGTCTGGATCGAACAAATTAAGCAGGGTACGGTTCCCGAAGCCTTTAGCCAAATCATCAAAACATTTCTGTGCAAACCCGATAAAAACACACAAGAATGGAAGGCATTCAGCCAAGCACTGAGCGAAACGGGTGAAACGACAGAACAGCTTTTGTTGCGCCTGAATGTGTACCCGCACCCCCTGGCCCTGCACCGTGAGAAATTCCTGGGGCTGAATTTCCCTAAAGGTACGCAAATCAGGGAAGTGCCCTTACCTGCCATTCCCGAATTGCCCGTTGCCGAGGTTGAAGCATATTCCATTGATGATATGTTCACCACCGAAATTGATGATGCCATTTCGGTGCACCAGGAAAGCGGGGATATTTACCGTATTGGTATTCATATTGCCGTACCTGCCCTGATTGTTGACCGTGACTCTGAACTGGACCAGATTGCGCGTAACAGAATGTCTACCGTTTACATGCCGGGCGATAAAATTCCCATGCAGTCGGAAAGCATTATCAAGACATTTTCCCTTGATGCCGGCAAGCCTACCCCCGCATTATCCCTGTATGTGCAGGCCAATATCAGCACGGGTGAAATCATCTCCTCGGAATCCAGACTCGAACAGGTCTCTGTACAGGAAAATATCCGTACCAACCTGATTGACCACCTTATTACCCGGGAAGCACTGGAAGACGAAAGCCTGCAAATGCCTTACCCGTTCCTGTTCAGGCCCCTCTGGAAATTCGGCCAGCACCTGAAACAGGCCCGGGAAGTCATTCGCGGCAAAGCCGAAAACAACTCACGGGTTGAATATACCTTTGTGCTTGACGGCCCGGCCGATGACCCTGACTCCATCATCAATCTGGCACCGCGCAGGCGCGATGCGCCGCTGGACCTGATTGTGGCCGAATATATGATTATGGCAAATTCAATATGGGCCGGCTATCTGAACCAGAACGGGCTGCCCGGCATTTTCCGCTCACAGCAGGCCGGACGCACCCGCATGTCAACGCATCCGCTGCCGCATGAAACGATAGGTGTTCCCCACTACGCCTGGTGCACCTCTCCTTTGCGCCGCTATGTAGACCTGGTTAACCAGCGCCAGATTATTGCAGCCGTGCAGCACGGCATTTCCGCCCGCCTGGTTGCCCCCTTCAAGCCAAAAGATGCCGACCTGTACGCCATTATTGGTGCGTTTGAATCCCAATACACCTTATGGGGAGACTTCCAGCACAGTCTCGAACGTTTCTGGTGCCTGCGCTGGTTCGAGCAGCAACAGCTCAAAACCGTTGAAGCCACTGTTATACGCGACAAGCTGGTTCGCTTTAACAATGCGCCGTTTGTCACTGAAATCAACGGACTGCCCGAACTGGAACGGGGCACCCAAGTGGAAATCGACCTGCTGGGCTGCAACCTGCTGGATCTGACACTGGACTGCCAATATGTTAAAAAGATTGATCCACCGGAAACTGCACCAGACGCGACCGAGGTAACGCAATCATGAATGCCGTATTGAACTTTGCCGTGATGGGGAATCCCATTAAACACAGTTATTCTCCCTTGCTGCACACCCTGTTTGCGCAACAGGCCGGCATCAGCATCAGCTATGAAAAAATACTGGTGCCGCTGGATCAATTCAGGGAAACGGTCAATGCCTTTTTCAAAGAAGGCGGCAAAGGGCTTAACATCACGGTGCCGTTTAAGCTGCAGGCCTATGAACTAGCGGCCAACGCCCTTTCAGTACGTGCCCGGGCGGCAGGCTCGGTCAATACATTATGGACAGAAAACGATCTGATTCATGGCTGCAATACCGATGGCGTCGGCTTACTTAACGATATTAAACGGCTGGGCTACTCACCCAAGGGCAAAAAAATCCTCCTGCTGGGTTCCGGCGGTGCTGCCCGTGGCGCACTGCTGCCCTTGCTTGAAAGCGGCTGCCAGCAACTCATGGTAGCCAACCGTACGCCCGCCAAGGCCATTGAGCTGGTTACACACATTGGCAACGCATTTCCCGCTTATGCCAGCGTATTGTCCGCCGGTGGTTTCGATGAAATCCAGGGCCGGTGGGATATCATTATCAATGCCACCGCCAGCAGCCTGCAACAAGACCGGCTGCCTTTACCCACCGGTCTGTTTTCCACCGAAAGCCTGGCTTACGATATGGTTTACAACGCGGAAAACAATACGCCTTTCCTGCAACAGGCACGCAATGACGGTGCCCGCCTCACTTCAGACGGGCTTGGCATGCTGGTTTACCAGGGCGCGGAAAGTTTTTTCATCTGGAATCAAATCCGTGTTGAACCGCAACCCGTGCTTGATACACTACGCAAACAGCTGCAAACAGGCCAATGATACTATCGTCTTTTCTGCAAGCAATCGGTGCGGCTGTTTACCATGTTTATGAGCGCATCCGTCACCAGTCTGTTGTCAAAACCATTGTGCAACTGCTTGCGCTGTTTTTCGGCCTGATCCTGCTTTATCAGGTCTGGCTGTTTCTATGGGTATGCTGGTACAGCCTGTTTAACCCCATGGGCAGTGCCATGATGAGCCAGCAAAAAGCCATCCTGTCGCGCCAGGAACCACCCATACCCATACAGTACCAATGGGTTGATTATGACAGCATCAGCAATAACCTGAAGAAAGCGGTCATCGCCTCTGAAGATGCCAATTTTGTTTCCCATTCGGGGGTTGAGTGGAATGCCATCAAACAGGCATGGGAATATAATCGCACCCAAAGCGAAAAAGGAAAGCAACGCATGCGCGGAGGCTCCACCATTTCACAGCAACTGGCTAAAAACCTGTTTTTGTCCAATGACCGCAGCTATCTCAGGAAGGCACAGGAACTGGTTATTACCTATATGCTTGAAACGGTCATGTCAAAAGAACGTATTCTGGAAATATATTTGAATATCGCAGAATGGGGAACCGGTGTTTTTGGTGCCCAGGCAGCCAGCCAGCATTATTTCAAAACCAGTGCAGGCAAACTGAACCAAAGCCAGGCTGCCACGCTGGCGGTGTTATTACCAAACCCCAAGGTCTATGGTAAAAAAACCAAAAGCCGTTATGTCCAGTCACGCAGCCGGACCATCCGGGCCAGAATGCGGGCGGCAGAACTACCTGATACCCGGCAACCATAGCGTTTGCAAATTTTATCAATCTGATTGTGTCTTCGGGTTTTATTATTGCCCTTTAAAAAGTTACAATCAGAGTACCCCCCCTTACGGTCCATTCAATCATGATATCCTCTGATTTATTATAATTCACAAAACAGTTTCCAATTATTCAGCCCCATGCGTACCGCCCGTCGTTATATTGCCAGTGAAATCTATCGATCAACAACAGCTGTTTTGCTGGTGTTACTGGGTCTGTTCACCTTTTTTTCATTGATTGACGAACTTGATAAAGTCAATGAAAGCTTCTCCCTGTTTTCCCTGCTATACCTGGAAGCCCTGCAAATCCCTACGCGACTTTATGATTTGTTGCCTATCGGGCTATTAATTGGTGCCATTATCGCCCTGGCCGGCCTGGCACAACGCAATGAGCTGGTTATTTTACGGGTATCCGGTGTCAGCAGTGCAAAGCTGCTATTCATGCTTTGGCTTATTTGCCTCCCTATCATGGCCGGTGCATTTATCCTGTCAGAATTTGCAGCCCCCGTCGCTGAAATAAAAACCAGTGAACTCAGCCTTAAATATCTGGGTAAAGCCAATGGCGGGCGCATGGACACCGGCTATTGGTTCAGGGAGCCCGACCCTGCAGGCAACTCCCGCATCATCAATATTGCCTCCATGTCAGAGAGCGGTAACGTCTCGGATATCAACATCATTACTTATGATAGCGGTACAGGCCAGTTCCTTGATTTTTCCCACGCAGAAAACGGTTTTTTCAAAGAAAATATCCTGACACTTAACAATATTGTACAAACACAAAGCACGGTCAACATAGAAGAAGCACTGGCCGACCCGCAGGCGCCTGTCGGCGCCGTGGCAAAAACCGTCAGCATACCTTCAATCACCCTGGAAACCACCCTGACGCCAGAGCGCTTGCTGGCTGGCGAACTGCAACCTGAACGCATGTCTGTTGTTTCTTTGCTGGATTATATTTCATACCTCGACGACAACCAGTTACAAACCAACCGGCAAATTGTCGCTTTATGGCGTAAAGGCAGTTACCCCTTTACCCTGCTGGTCATGATGACCATTGCCGCCCCCATCAGTTTTATGCAAACCCGGCGCGGTGGGGCCAGTGCCAAAATTTTCCTGGGTATTTTGCTGGGCGTCGGTTTTTTCATGTTCAATCAACTGGCCCTGAACCTGGGTATGCTCAGTAACCTTCCTGCCTGGTCTACCGCACTCACACCCAATATACTTGGGCTGGCTGTGGCATTAATTGCCTTATACCTGATGGAATCCAGGCGAACAATTAAAGATCACTCAAAAACGGTCAGGAATCACGCTAAATAAATAAGCAACAAGGTAGTAATCCATGAATAGAAATGTTTGGGCTGTCGGTGATTTGCAAGGCTGCTGCAATGCCCTTGACGAACTCCTCGACCAGCCCGAAATAAAAAATGACCCTACATGCCAGTTATGGTTTGCCGGAGACCTGATCAACCGCGGGCCACATTCATTACGTACCCTCAGGCGCATCATTGAGCTTGGTAACCGGGCCGTTTGCGTACTGGGCAACCATGACCTGCACACCCTCGCTGTTGCCGCAGGAATACGCCGTGAAAACAAGTCTGACACGATTGATGAAATCCTGCATGCCAAAGACTCGGGCGATCTTATTAACTGGTTACGCCATCAACCACTGGCGCATTATGAATACAAACATCTTATGGTTCATGCCGGCGTCATGGCCAAATGGGATATTCCCACCACTTTGCGGCTCGCCGATGAGGTTTCCGACGCCCTGACTTCCGTTCACTGGAAAAAGAACCTGCAAAAAATGTACGGCAATGAGCCAACCCAATGGAAAGAATCCCTGGAAGGCGCCAAGCGCTTGCGCGTTATTATTAATGCTTTTACCCGCATTCGCCTGTGCACTCCCAAAGGCCATATGGATTTTGCTTCGAAAGAAGCCCCGGGCATCAACAAAGACCTGATTCCCTGGTTTGAGGTTCCCAAACGCAAAACCATAGACGACACCATCATCTTTGGTCATTGGTCTACCCTGGGTTTACTGCTGCGTGAACACCTGATTGCCCTTGACACAGGATGTGCCTGGGGTGGCAAATTAACCGCCATTCGCTTAAGCGACAGAAAACTGATACAGATTCCGTGTAAAAACCACTGCCACCCCTGAAATACAGGCCGCTGTTTTTTACCTTAAACCTCTTGTTTCAGCTCATGCACAATAGCCATGCGAACTTGGCTGGCCACTTCCGTTCTGCTGGCATCAACCGGCACACCATACTGGTTAACGGGCGGTAAAAAGCGAACATTCACCTTGACCCCCCGGCTGCTTAATAAATGCCAGATGTTATTAACCAGCGTTTGCTCACCCACAAAAGCAATGGCTCCGCTGCGCTGGCCTTTAACGGTAAAGACCAGGGCAACCGGCTGAACAGGCACCATCGCCCTGATTGGCGGTTCAAACAGGCTGGAATGCAAGCTGCGCATATCCATCCCGTCTGTCGTGGTTCCTTCCGGAAACAGCCCCACACAGGCATTTTGCCCGAACTGTTCAAGAATGGCCTTGCTTACCCGAGAAATCGCATGACGCTGCCCGCGTTCAATAAAAACGGTACCCACCGATGCCACCAGCCAGCCAATGACCGGCCAGTTCCTGATTTCACTTTTTGCGATAAAGCAGGTCGTACGGCAACTGTTCAGGATAAAAATATCAATCCATGAGACATGATTGACGGCCCACATAACCGGCCCCTTCAGGACAGGAGCCCCTTCCATGACAATCCGGACACCACAGACTGTCATTAAAAGTTGTGACCAGCGTCGCGTAACCCTTTCGCGCAACGGCTGCTTAAGGAGCGGAAACAGCAAAGCAGAAGTTGCCAGCGCAAATACCAGCATAAGGATCAAAAGGGAAACCCTTATGCCAAAACGGATGATTCTTAGCAAGTGGACTCCCAGACAACCCGCCCGCCAACCAGCGTCATTTTTACTTTTGCCGGCAGTTCATAACCCGAAAATGGCGTATGAGAGCTTTGACTGTAAATCGTATCGCGCTGAACGGTCCAGTACGCATCAAGATCAACCAAGGCTAAATCAGCAGGGGCACCAACACCGAGCTGGCCACAAGGTGGCAAAGCGGGTGCACCGTTCAATAAAATTGAAGCAGGCTGCGCGGTAATTTTACCCAAGGCTTCCAGAACCGGTGTTTTCGTTTCCATGGCCCATTTATAAACCAGGGAAAACAGCAACTCAACCCCGGTAGCGCCCTGCTCTGCCTCGGAAAACGGCAGCAATTTGCCATCATCGTCAACCGGTGTGTGATCGGAACAAATGGCATCGATCGTACCGTCAAGCAGCCCCTGACGGATGGCATCACGATCCCGTTGTGAACGCAAGGGCGGATCAAGCCGGTAATTGCTGTCAAAGAAACCAATATCCTGGTCAATCAGGTGAACATGATTGACAGAAACATCACACGTGACGGGCAAGCCTTCTGCTTTGGCCTGACGCACCAAATCCAGGCCGGCTGCACTTGACAGACGGCACAAATGCAAACGGACCCCGGTACTTCTTTGCAACTCAAACAGGGCATGCAGGGCAATGGTTTCAGCCTGCGACGGAATACCTGTCAGCCCCACCCTGGAAGCAAACTCGCCACTGGCGGCAACCCCGCCCCGGGACAAGGCCGCATCCAGCGGATGCAGCCACAGGGTGTAGTCGTAAGTTTTGGCGTACAGCATGGTTTTGCTTAGAACACCGTAATCGATCAAGGGCAAGGTAGCCTGGGAAAAAGCCACGCAGCCCGCTTCGGTAAGCTCGGCCATTTCCGTAATGGCTTCTCCTTTGAGGCCCAACGTCATGGCCCCCAGGGGGTACAGGTTGGCCTGGTTAAGCTGTTTGGCCTTATGCTTGAGCATTTCCACCAGGCCGGGCTCATCAAGCACCGGATCGGTATCGGGTGGAATAACCAGACTGGTCACGCCACCGGCCAAAGCCGCATGCATTTCAGACTCGAGTGTGGCCCGATGTTCAAAACCCGGCTCACGCAGACGTACCGACAAATCAACCAGCCCCGGTACAACGGCAAGCCCCTTGGCATCAATAACCCGTTTGGCCTCAAAAGCGCCAACATCACCCACCCCAACGATACGGCCAGATGCGATGGCAATATCAAGAACTTCATCCACTCCGTTTTTGGGATCAAGCAAACGACCGTTTTTAATCAGAATTTTCACTGCCCAGCTCCTGCCACAATACTCATAACAGCCATTCTGACTGCAATACCAAACGTTACCTGATTCAGGATAACGGCCTGATTTCCGTCGGCAACTGTAGAATCAATTTCAACACCCCGGTTCATCGGCCCCGGGTGCATCACGATCGCATCCGGTTTGGCATGCGCCAGTTTTTCACGGGTCAAGCCGTAATGTTTGAAATATTCCTGGGAAGAAGGCAGCAATGCCCCTTTCATGCGTTCATTCTGCAAGCGCAACATAATAACCACATCAACGTCTTTCAGGCCCTTGACCATATCGGTATACACATGTACACCCATCTGTTCAAGACCACCCGGCAACAGGGTAAGCGGTGCAATCACACGGATTTCGGCAGCACCGAGCGTGGTAAGGGCATGAATGTCGGAACGGGCAACCCGTGAATGCAACACATCGCCCACAATCGCTACGGTGAGATTGGAAAAATCTTTTTTGAAGTGACGGATGGTATACATGTCAAGCAATCCCTGTGTGGGGTGCGCATGGCGTCCGTCACCGGCATTCACCACATGAATATGCGGCTCTACATGCTGGGCGATTAAATAGGGCGCACCACTGGCCTCATGCCTGACCACAAAAATATCGGCCTGCATAGCCGTTAGATTGCTGATGGTATCAAGCAGGGACTCACCTTTTGCGGTAGAGGAAGCATTGATATTCAGGTTGAATACATCTGCCGACAACCGCTTGGCTGCAATTTCAAACGTTGTTCGGGTACGTGTTGAATTTTCAAAAAAAAGGTTGAACACGCTTTTACCCCGTAAAAGCGGCACCTTTTTGACTTCACGCTCGGCCAGGGGAACAAAGGTTTGTGCGGTATCAAGAATATGGGTCAGGATATCTCTGGGTAACCCTTCCGTACTTAGTAAATGCGTTAGCTCTCCGTGTCGATTTAGCTGGGGATTATGCACCGACGTTTTCCTTTTTTAAATCAATATCAAATAATCTCTGTTCATTTTGAGAAAGCACGAAACTGGTTCCTTTCTCTAGCGGGATAACGCCTCCGCAGACATTGGGGGAGACCGGCAATTCCCGCCCGCCACGGTCAATAAGCACGGCCAGCTGAATTGAGGCAGGCCGTCCGTAATCAAAAAGTTCATTAATGGCAGCACGGGTCGTGCGCCCCGTATACAGGATATCGTCTACCATAATGATATGCTTGCCATTCACATCGAAAGGAATGGAACTGGGCAAGACTTGTGAGTGCAAGCCTATTTTATGAAAATCATCCCGGTAAAGGCTGGTATTGATAACCCCGGACGGATTGCCAAGTTTAAGGTCTTTTTGCAAACGCTCTACCAGCCAGGCGCCACCGGAATAAATGCCAACAAGATGCACCGAGTCTGGTTCAAGCTTTTTAAGGAGATCTTCTATGCCCGCTTTCATATGCGCGTAAAGATCTTCTGCCTTGGGTAAAGTCAACTCCATTTTTTCATCCTGTAATATTAATCAAAATCCACTGATTGATTTACGTGACGTATTTTACGCCAAACCATCCAGATAACGCTGCAAAATAATGGCTGCGGCCACAGCATCATCGTCATTGTTGTTACCCAGATACTCCTGGGCCTGCATACTTGAGCCCCGTTCATCAACCAGCTCAACCCTGACACCATAACGGCCATGCAGCTGATTGGCAAAACGCCGGCATCGCAGGGAGGCATATTGCTCGTGGTTATCAAGCGTCAAAGGCAGCCCCACCACCACACAATCGGGTTTCCATTCTTGCAACAGGGCACCGATCTGCTCGAAACGCAGTTGCTTTGTGGCAGGACGCAAAATACACAAGGGGCTGGCTTCCCGTGTCAGGCTGTTGCCAATGGCCACCCCTATTTTTTTCAGGCCATAATCAAAGGCCAGAAACGTTTGTTCAGGCATGTCCCGCTTCACCTGACAAGGAAGACGGCTCGATACCCAACAAGGCCAGGGCTGCAGTGTATCTTTCGGCAATAGGTTTATCAAAAATGACAGACCATTCAGCATCAACGTTCAACCAGGCGTTGTCGGCCATTTCCTGCTCAAGCTGCCCGGCATTCCAGCCAGAATACCCCAGGGAAATAAACACCTTTTCGGGCCCCTTGCCCTGGGCGATATCTTCAAGAACGTCACGTGACGTGGTAAGGGCCAGATCGCCCAAGACCACGCTGGAGCGATAGTTGCCAACCGGGCTATGTAACACAAAACCCCTGTCGGTTTGCACCGGCCCGCCGTAAAACACGGTTCCGTCAGGATGCGTTTCTTTTATTTCAAGATCAAGACGCTCCAGCAACGTTTGCACGGACAGGTCGGTTGGCCGGTTCAATAACAAACCCAAGGCGCCCTGGTCTGAATGTTCACAGACATAGATGACCCCGCCCTCGAAAAGATCGGAGTTCTGGGCAGGCATGGCCATCAGGAACTGATTGGCCAAACTCATGAAATCGGATTTTGCGGCAGATTCTGACTGTGACATAATTGACTCCCTGGATTTATATTTATAGTCTAATTAAATTTCCATCATTTCGAAATCTTCTTTTCGTGCACCACACTCGGGACAGACCCAGTTAGGCGGTACATCTTCCCATTTGGTGCCGGGTGCAATACCTTCTTCAGGCAAGCCCGTTTCTTCATCATAAACCCAACCACAAATCAAACACATCCATGTTCGCATAAAATACTTTCCAACAATAAATTTAAATAAAGCCTTAATTTTAGTTTGAAATCATTCCCCATATTCAATTTCAGGAAAATGGCTACAATCCAAATTATTAATAGTACATAAACAAAGTCAGATTGTGGCCATTTCCTTACCTGAAACCATTTTATTTTTTGATATTTTTGACCCTAGCGGACGGGCCGGACTACCTGCCGCGGCAGTCACCGCCAACCAGTTGCAATGCCATGCGCAGGGGGCCGTAACCGCACTGGCGGTACAAGACACGGCCATGACCGAATCCATACATCCGGTTGACCCTGACCTCCTGAACAACCAGGCCCGCTGCCTGCTGGAAGACACCCACATCAAAGCCATCAAGGCCAGTGGCTTTTATTCAACAGAAAGCGTCAGTGTCATTGCCCAAATCGCGGCCGACTATGACCAGGTGCCTTTAATTGTTTATTTGGGGCAAACCTTCTTTAACACCCTGCACCTGGCCGACCATGAAGAAATAGAAGACATTACCGCCTCTGTCTGGGACCTGCTGGTGCCGCTTGCCCATACCCTGGTCTTTGACCATACGTATCTGAATCAATGGACGGGTGATGAAAACGGCAATATCACCGACACCATCAATAGCCTGCTGCAAAAAGGGCTTAGCCATTACCTGGCACTATCTGGCACCAAACAGGGCAACAGCACCCTTTATGACGCCAACTCAAGCCAGTTAATTGAAACCGCATTCCCTGGCCACCACCCTGAAGCAGGTGACATTACCAGTACCGCCTTGTGCTGCTATCTGGCCAAAGGGATGCCCGTCTTGCAGGCCACGGAAAAAGCAATACAATATACGCACTCATTACTGGAAAAACCCTATTCATTAGGCATGGGCAGACCCATGCCAAACCGGATTCACCATGACTGAAACTTTACGCTTTCCTGCAGGGCTTTATGGCATTACCCCTGCATGGGAAGATAT
>JAAYHN010000163.1 GCA_012735395.1 Alcaligenaceae bacterium
CAGTGATTGCCATTCTTGAAATACTGAATGTCGCCAGAATTATTGGTGACCGGACCTTTAACTACCTCATCCCCCTTTCCATGGTTGGTGGCATTTACCTGTTGCTAACCCTGCTAGCCTCGGCAGGCATCCGGTATCTGGACAAGCGTCTGCCAAAAGAAGGAATTCCATTGAAATGAACGATGCCATCATCAAGTTTGAAAATGTGACCAAAAAATTCGGCGATGTCACGATATTGGATAAATTGAATTTTGAAGTTGCCAAAAATGAAAAGGTCACCATCATCGGCCCGTCCGGATCTGGCAAATCAACCATTTTACGCATTTTAATGACGCTTGAAAGTATTGATGACGGCATCATTCACGTTGCCGGCAAGCCCTTATGGCATGAATATAAAAATGGCCAAACAGTGCCCGCGAGTGAAGACCATCTCAGGCAAATGCGCAAGGAAATGAGCATGGTTTTCCAGCAGTTCAATCTTTTTCCGCATATGACGGTCAGGCGCAATATTACCGAAGCCCCTATCCATGTTCACAAACTTTCCCAAAAGCAAGCCAATGAGCTGGCTGATGAGTATCTGGACCTGGTTGGCTTAAGCGAGCACGCAGACAAATTCCCCTCGCAACTTTCTGGCGGACAACAGCAACGGGTAGCAATTGCCCGGGCGCTGGCCACCCGGCCCAATATCATGCTGTTTGATGAACCCACTTCGGCCCTTGACCCGGAGCTGGTGGGTGAAGTGCTCAGTGTGATTCAGCGGCTGGCCGAAAAGCATGACTTAACCATGCTGCTGGTGACCCATGAGATGCAATTTACAAGGCAAATATCCGACCGGATCTGCTTTATTGACAAGGGTAATATTGTGGAAGAAGGCCCGCCGGAAGAGGTTTTCACCTCTCCCAAAGAAGAAAGAACACAGGCTTTTTTAAAAACATTTATTCAATCCTGAACTTTTTTAAAGCCCTGAAACCAGGCCTGGCTGGCAATGCACCCCTCTTGCTGAAAACACGTGAGAGTGCCCTGCCACCAGCCAGGCTTAATAAAAAATGTCCCTTAAATGTTGCGGCGGGTATAGGTGATTTTCTCCTGGTCATAAATATCATAAATGATATCCAGTATATTCCTGATGTTTTCAGATTTATCCAGTGTACGGATACTCATGATGATCGGAGAAAACGCATGGTCATCAATAATGGGAATGAATACCACATCCCTTATCTGGGTCCGGGCCAAACCGGTTGGCACCAGCGCAACCCCCTCACCGGCAGCAACAAGCCCCAGGGCAATGTGCAACTCCCTGGTTTCAATCAGGTGTGCTGGCTGCAAGCCAACAAATTTAAAACACTCCAGTACTTGATCGGCAAAGCTTGGCCTTGGCTTTTGGGGATATAAAATAATTCTTTCATTAATAATATCTGCCAGGGAAAGCCCTGCCTTATCAACAAAATGATGATTGGCGGGCACCGCCAATACCAGTGGCTCTTTACGCAATATGATGCGCCGGACATGGGCGTCATGCAAATACAAACGCCCGAAACCAATATCAATTTCCCCTGCCCTTAATGCATGGACTTGTTCCATCGTCGTCATTTCATGCAGTTCAAGCTTAATATTTTCATAACGCTGCCTGAACATATTAATAATTTGTGGCAATTTACCGTACAGGGTTGAGGCGACATAGGCCACTCTTAAACTTTCATGTGCATGCCCCATTCGCTGGGTCATCAATTTAAGCTCATTCATCTGAACCAGCAGCTGTTTTGCATGATCATAGAAAAACTCGCCCGCCACTGTCATTTTCAATGGCCGTGCCCCTCTTTCAAACAACTGCACCCCCAGCTCTTCTTCCAGTTGCTGAATTTGCCGGCTTAACGGGGGCTGGGCAATA
>JAAYHN010000164.1 GCA_012735395.1 Alcaligenaceae bacterium
CTCCAGGGTTAGTGGCGATTTCAGTTATACGAGCAAGAAGTCGCTCTGGTTTTGGTGTTGCAAAAATATTTTCTTTACCAAATAAAACCAACATTTCTTTCTTAGCTTCGTCGGTATGCCCAGTTTCTTCATGTAGCCACCAAGTATTTGGCACAATTCCTGGCGCATCACGTAGGAAGCGTTTAAATGAAGGTGCGCCATCACCATTCCTTCCAAAATAAGCTAATCCAGTGTCCACTATCTCCTGCCACTGATCTTCAGTTCTTGACCAACATCTTCCCGCAGGCGGCATTCTTTTTCTACCAGAAGGCGTAATAATTGGATATGTAAGATTTGGTCGTAGATTTGGTGCATCCCACGGAATAGCCCTCCATGGCCCTCTCGGATCATTATCAGGATTGGTATATTGGGCGGCTTGCTCTTCTGTTCTAGACAGACGATTTCTTATGTTTTTCCACTTATCAGCATCCGCAGCATAAACAAGAATATGGTTATGTGACAAAGAAAGACTAGCATCATTGGAACGCGAATAACGGCTCTGCCAAACTACATTTGCGACGAAATTTTTCCGTCCAAAAATCTCATCACACAAAACCTTCAAATAGTGCGCCTCATTGTCGTCAATCGTAATCCATAAGGAACCTTCATCCGACAATAGCCGCTTGATAATCTCCAGTCGATCCCGCATCAATCCCAACCAGATCGAATGCTCCAGCCCATCGTCGTAATGTGTGAAAGCACTCCCAGTGTTATACGGCGGGTCGATACACACACACTTCACCTTGCCGGTAAAATCTTGCTCCAACGCCTTCAACGCCAGCAGGTTATCTCCAAAAATAAGCCGATTATCGAAAATATCGCTATCCGATATAAGCTGTTTGGCGTGATAAGCCTTCTCTGTATCTTCAAGAAGAATACGCGGCTCCAGCTTAGGCCGTTTCTCTTTCCCAATCCAGGTAAGTTCGAGTTTTTGTTTACTCATAAAAAAACCTATATATTTGTCATTTCTGCGAATCTAACTTCGGGAAGAGCATCCTGTTCAGCCTCCTTCACGATCCGAAGTAGTTCATCATTTTGAGACTCTCCATTGCTAACAATATCTCTTGCCAACCTGACACATGCGGCACGCACAAATGAAATACTAACGGACTCTCTTGCAAATGGAGAGATGTTCCTATAATCAGCGCTGTCAAATATGATGGGGAGAATCTCTACTAGTGACTCGATACTTTCATCGGACAGATATTTTTTGCAGTACATTTGATTGGCAGTCCAAAGCAGCGCTGACAAACCTGTCATTCGATTTGCCCCTATGAGATAAACCAGCCTCAAGATTAACCTGTCAATGGCAGCCGATTCTTTCCGATTTCTCCAAATCAACAAGGCATATGATGCATATGCTAATTTGTTTGCATCGTCCGATTGAAGCCCTTGTCTGATCAATTTCTCTACCCGCTCGATAAAAATCTTGTCTGCAACAGAAAAATATGTAAATGCGATCAGAATCTCTGGTGCCTCGACCTCGGAATAAAAAGCATACAGCTTTTGAAAGTTTTCTTCATTCAGCCCTTCTGAAGGCAATGCAGGAACAACAGAGCGAGCCAACACTTGACCAACTAAATCAGTGAGTTGGCGTTCTTCGTTTTGTGCAAACCCGAGCATATCGTTGCTTCGTCTACTCGGCCTCCAAACAACCAGTTGATCGAAGTAGTCTGCAGCCTGATCAGCTGCCGGAAATTCTTTGATATTTCCGGCTTGTGCAGCATTGGCTATATCCATCAATAGCTCTAGACTAAGCAGGTTTCGATTTTTTTCCCCAAATAGATAATGCCTGACAAGAGCTTTGACCGTAGAAGGATTTGGTGAGGGAATTTCAAGTAGCACATATTTGAGTAAACCCGTTTCAGGAAGAGTGCTCAGATCGGGTTTATCTCCCCATACTTTTTGTGCAATTTTATTGAGCTCTCTATCCGTCAAAAAACCCTTCTCAATCAACGGAAGAAGACGCAGGAGAGTAGGCCCACTTCGAGGTGAGCACGGCGCAATATAGTCTATTATTTCATCTATACGACGATCAAGAGCCGAATCTTGTTTTCTTTCCCCTGGGTGTTTTACGACTGGATTGGCCCACTCTTTGTGATCCCCAATACTTATTTCAGACTGAAGTGGAAATGACAAGGCATCAAGCAAAATATCATGCTGTTGCGATTCGGGAATACTCTTAAGAGAGAATTTCAAGAGATTTTTAATTGCATCAAAAAGCCAGAAATGATAAAGCTCAGGTTTCTTACCAAGAGATACAGCCAATCGGAATATTTTCTTTGCCTTTTCGGGTGTGGCTCTCACTGATACGCGAGCCAATACCTCGATAAAAACCCGCAGTCGATCAATAGCAACGTGGCTAGTATCAGCAGACTTATCTACTCGCTTTCCAAGCCAATAGTTGATTGCAAGCATGCACTGATTCAATAAGAAGGTCACATCATTTTCTGAAAGACACGCAATATGAACTCTTGAGAATACTTTCTTTAAAACTTCTGATGCGTCGCTGTTCGCTGAACGGATAGCCAAAGCAAAGCGATGAATATTATCAATCTCCTCTAATTCCGCAATCCTAGCTGCTTGTTCAACAAGAAAGCTGACATTATTCCATCGTAATGGCATGCCAACGGTGTTGGAAATACCTTCTAACAGAAGCAAGGGATGCAATTCATTGCTAAAACTTACACTATTGGAGTTATCTCGGTAACGCCCTGGCTCAAATAGTGGTTCAATTGCATTTTTTTTCTGCTGTTTATCTAACTCTTTTGAAATTCGCTCCCTAAGATGCTCAATGTGATCCCATGGATCACACTTGGAATCTCGATAACTAGACGGGAAGACTCTGAACTCTTTGTCAAATGACGAAAGATCAACACCCCGCATTAGCCAATGTGCCCAAGCCAAGCGTGAGAGTATATGAATTGAGTTACGATCATTTCGATACTGATTTAGAAGCTCCTTGTATGCCTCTACTACCAATACCTCACCTTTATCAAATTGCCCAAGCTCGGCAAGGAGAGAAGCTTTTCTTAATTTCCAGACTGGATTATTGCTGGTAATTTTTTCAACATATTGCTCCAAGACAGTATAATCAAACCGGTCTCGTGCCACGATAGCTCTATGATAGGCAAGCCAGTTGCTACTATCCGGCCAGTATTTTTTTCCTTTTTCCAATATTTCACTTGTCGTCTGTTCAATATTTTCGGATTCAGGGTTATCCATCCAACGCGTATTTTTCAGCAGCAAAAGTGCAATTTCCAACTGCTGTTTTTTGGATAGTACGCATGACTTGTCAATATCACATACAGAAAGCAACTCTTTCACAAGCCAAGATGGCATAATCCCAAATGTTACTTGGTGGCACCAAGTGATCTCGTACAATAGCTTAGCCTTAAATGTTTCTGCCATTGCTGCCAAATTCTTAGGATTTGGCCAAGGATCGGTTATGTGGCTTTGTAGATGGAAACGCTGTAGATAGGGACAAACAAACCAATCAGGGTAAGACAATCGATCCTTTTCTAAAGATGGTAGCTGATCCTCCAACACCTTAGCCGCATAACTGGCATCTTGATTTATCTTGATGCTTTCTGCACTAGTAGTTGTTGTACAACGCAGTTTCGTTGGCTCCCAATCCCAAACCTGTTTAGGCTTCAGTTCTTGTAACTCTTGGATAAATATTTTTGTCGCTTCCTGATGCTTAATATCATGTTCATCATAATCTGTAACCAGATCACCCAGGTCGATTGGCGCTACATTAATAGACTCAAGATATTTCCGTTTTGCGGAATTCAGCCCCAAGGCTCCGACAAGATAAATACGTCTTGAATGTGTTGCAAGATGATCTCTAACCCATCCAGCCCATTGAAGAAAGTTGGGATCATCACCGGAAAACCCCAACAAACAAAGCTCATTTTCAATGAAAACCTGACGCGAAAAATTGACAAATGCCGCATACTGTTGTGGATATTTCCGATAATCCTCTTGAGTGAAAATCAAGTCTTTGGTTATGTCTATCGTCCCGTGTAGCTTGACGATTCTTGGCGATCTTGCACTGGAAAGATCCTCTTGTTTGGAAACTAAGTTGTAAATAGGCTGATGCACCTCAGCTGATGCACGCTCAAGTAAGCTATCCCAGTTGGTGGTCAACACTTCTGACCATGGCAATTCCAATAAAGACTTATGCAACTCGCCAGGTACCCAAGCAGCATCATTAACTTCTTTTGAAATCAAATCATGCAGTGCTTGCTTGCCAAAATAAGCACAATATTCTTCTGCCAAACGCAAAGGATCCGTGTTAATTGAATCCAATTCAGCCGCAAGCGTTCTGGAAAAATCATTCCAGAGAGGCAACTTTTTAGTGGCATCACCAGTTGATGCTGCGCTTCTGCTAAATCCAGCTCCCACCATGACAGCTGCACCATGATAAGAATTGTCCTGCTGCCAAAGTGCTGATGCTAGTTTCTTTAGTGCTGCGTAGTCGGGAAGAAAAGATATATCTTTCATGATCACAGCACCCACTTCACATTGAACAACATTCGTTCCTGAATCCACTGTTCCAACTGCTCTTCAAGCTGTTCTAACAACTTATTACACTGCATCTCTATATCATTCTGTCTGGCGAACAATTCTCTACCTGGCTTGCTACGCTTAGTTCCCAGCTCTCGCTGGAGCTTCTGATGCACTAATTTTTCTTCTAAATACGTATTAATACTGTACCAAGAAAAACCATCAAGAAAACCACATAGAAAATACAGCATTTTATGATTTTAAGCTCATTGACACGATAATTTACAATTGTATCAGCATTAATCATTACATGCCCCTTAGAAATCCATACATAACCGCCTACTTCCCAATACAAAACGAAGAAAAAATCTCCCCCAGCAAATCATCGCTGCTGAACTGCCCGGTGATCTTACACAACTCATCATGCGCCAGCCTTAATTCCTCGGCAAACAAATCCAGCACGCGATCATCATAGCTGGCATGTTCTTCCGCCATTGCCAAATGCTCACTGGCGCTGTTTAAGGCGTGCAGGTGACGTTCACGGGCCAGCCAGGGGGATTCGGCACTAGGGTTCCAGCCTGCGATGTCCAGCAGCTTCTGGCGCAGCGCATCCAGCCCGGTTTCCTTTTTGGCCGACACCAGGATACCGGTCGCCTCATGCCCCGCTTCCTCGGTGGTTTCACTGATCTGCAGGTTCAATACCGCCGCTTCTTCTTCACTTAACAAATCCAGCTTGTTAAATACTTTCAAGACCGGGGTACGGGCCGGCAGGCGGCGGGTGATGTCCGCATCCAGCTCATCATTGGGTGAACGGGCATCCTGCAAATGAACAATCACGTTGGCCTTTTCTATTTCAGCCCAGGTTCGGGCAATGCCAATGCTTTCCACGGTATCGTCGGTTTCCCGCAGGCCGGCGGTATCCACGATATGAATGGGTACCCCCTGGATATGAATCTGCCGGATCACCTTGTCACGCGTAGTGCCGGCAATGGGGGTCACAATGGCCACATCATCGCCCGCCAACGCATTCAACAGGCTGGATTTGCCCACATTGGGCTGCCCGGCCAGTACCACATGCATGCCTTCACGCAAAATCATGCCCTGCCTGGCCTGCTGTATCAGGTGCTGCAAATCGGCCTGGATACTGTTCAGTTCCTCACGGGCCTGGTATTTTTCAAGGAACTCAATTTCTTCTTCAGGGAAATCCAGGGTGGCTTCCACCAGCATGCGCAAGTGAATAACCCGGTCTGCCAGTGCATTGACCAGGCCGGAAAATACACCGCTTAACGACTCCATCGCACTGCGTGCCGCCGCTTCTGAAGAGGCATCAATCAGGTCGGCAACCGCCTCTGCCTGTGCCAGGTCAAGCCGGTTATTCAGGAAGGCACGCTGGGTAAACTCGCCGGGTTCGGCATGGCGCAGGCCCATGTGCATTTCCCGGGCCACCTCAATGCAACGGTCAATAACACGCTTTAAAACCGCCGGCCCCCCATGCCCCTGCAATTCCAGCACATCCTCGCCCGTGTAGGAGTGCGGGCCTTTAAAGAACAGGGCTATGCCTTCATCAATCGCCTGTCCGTTCGCATCGGCAAAGGGCAGGTAATGCGCATGACGAGCAGTCAGGTCCCGTCCAAAAAACTGCTTGATAAAAGCGGCCAGCTCAGGGGCCGAAACCCGAACCACACCAATACCCCCCCGTCCGGGGGCTGTTGCAATGGCAACAATAGGATCTTTGTTTGAAATAGTCATTTTTATACAGAAAAATCAGATATCTGCATTATAAGGGCTTCCATGCAAAAGCGGCTTTTAGGGCATAATATGTTCAATGCTTACTTACCTGCCCTATTTGTCCAATGCATATTTTATTAGTCGAAGACGAGCCCGATCTGGCTCATTGGTTAATGAGAAGCCTGCATAAACAGGCCGGCTTCACCATTGAATGGGCCAATGACGGCCTGATCGCCAACAAGCGCCTGCAAATTGAAGAGTTTGATGCCATCATCCTTGACCTGGGCATTCCCGGCATGGACGGCAATACCTTATTAAGCCAGCTGCGTGCCCGCGATGACCGCACCCCCATTCTTATTTTAACGGCACGGGACTCCCTGGCTGATCGTGTCAATACACTGGAATCGGGTGCCGATGATTTCCTGCCCAAACCCTTCATGATAGAAGAACTGGTGGCCCGGCTGAATGCCCTCATTCGGCGCAGCCGCGGCAAAGACAAGCCCCGCCTGAACTGCGGCAACCTCAGCTACGATTTAAGCAAACAACGCTTTCAGGTCAAAGACGAACTGTTACAGCTTACCCCCCGTGAAAGCAAGGTATTAAGTATCCTGATCCAGAAAAGTGAAGAACCCGTCAATAAAAAATTTATCCTCGATCGCATACTTGACCACAACCAGGATGAAGAAATCAATATCGAAGCGATTGAAGTGATTATTCACCGGCTTCGAAAAAAATTGCTGCCATCCAATGTGCAAATCACCACCTTGCGAGGTATAGGCTATTGCCTTGAAACCATACCCGATGATGAAATATAAAAGCCTGAAGTCAACATTATTATGGTTATTGATCCCTGCCTTAATCATAACAATGCTGCTTTCGCTCTGGATCTCAAACCATGAACTGAAAGATAAGGTCAATACGGCGTTTGACCGTTCCCTGGCCGGTGCCGTCCGCTCCATTGAAATAAACCTGCAAACAGAAAGCGGTGGCCTGGCCATGGAGCAACCTTTCTATATGCTTGAGCTGTTTGAATTAACCACCCGCAGTACGGCTTATTTCCGCGTTGCAACCGAAGACGGGCTGTCAGAAATCGGTTACACCGACCTGCCA
>JAAYHN010000165.1 GCA_012735395.1 Alcaligenaceae bacterium
CAGTGATTCAGCGTGTGCTTGTCCAGTCGCCAATGATTCCAGCCAACTATGCGCCGGGCCGGATTTTCTTCAAGCATGGCCATGATGGTGAAATCTCCCGGCGTGGAAAAAAAGATCCGCTGCGCCGGTTGTTCCAGACGTACCGTTCTGCCCGCCTGATCGATGATTTCAACTTGTGCGCTGGCTGGCAGGCCAAGCAGTACCATGCCGGCCAGCCACAAGGCGCATATCCAGTTTTTCACTGTCATACGTGCCGGTTTGCCCTAGAAGTTGAGACTGGCACCAAGCCAGAAGCGACGCCCCTGATCCAGCATCCAGTTGCCATCCAGTCCTTCGTAGCGGCCACGCAGGTCAAGCGGTGTTTTATGATCGGTCACGTTCAGCACGGCAAGGCGTACCGCCAGGTTTTTATTGACCTGGTAACTGCCGCCCACATCAAAGGTTGAGCCGCCTGGGCGGGTCCGGGTATCCATTGCACCATTACGATAGGCGGCATAATAAGATTTGCCATTCAGATTCCAGCGCAGATAGCTGGAAAGGCGTTCGGTAGCCTGCCAGTCAAGGCGCGTATTCAGCACGTGTTCCGGCGTGGTTTCCAATGGGTCTCCATCCAGTGAGCGACCGTTAAAGGCCACCTCACCGCCACCTTTGCGTTTGGACTTGGTATAGGTGTAGTTGGATGACAGGTTCAGTGAATCACTCAGGGGCAGTTTCAGGCCAAGTTCCAGACCGTAAATCTGTACCTTGTCAATATTGTCATAAACATACAGGTGATTGCGACTGCCCGGATTAAGCGGGTCCTGTTCGCCCGTATCGTAACTTGCCACCTTGTTCTTGAAGTTGGTATTGAACAGCGTGGCGGTCAGGTTGCTTTCTGGGGCCCAGTCATAAACCACACTGAATTCCTGTGTCACGCTGGTTTCAGGCTTGAGGTCAGGATTACCGCAAAGTGGTCCACGGAAACCTGAATTGCCACCGGTTGACATGCAATAGCCGGCCGTACTCTGGCGGATGGTAGGTGCCTTGAAGCCCGAAGCAATACCCCCTTTAATGGTTAATGCATCGCTCAGATGGTAAACACCATACAGGCGTGGCGACCAGTGTGTGCCAAAACGTTCGTCATGATCCATACGCACACCCGCTGTTACGGTGAAGGCGTCGGTCAGGTAATAATCGTCTTCAATAAAAAGCGCGTAATTGCTTAGTGAGACCTCATTGGTATTGGTTGGATAATTGGCAAAGGAAGCCTCTTTCTGGATACCGTCCAGGCGGCTATGCAGGAATTGACCACCAAAACGCAAGGTATGTGAGGTGAACGGCATGGTGAAGCTGGCATCCAGCGTTGTGTTCACAAGACGGCGGGTTTCCGCATATTCATCTTGTGGCCAGTTTTCCTGTTTTCCTGTTTCACGGTACAGTGAAATCCTGGAGTCACCCAAACGCCAGCGGCCGGTATGGGTTAAACCAAAAGAGGTTCGTGTATGGCGCGTTTTATCCCAGCTCATAGTCGGGTCAATTGATTTGCCAGGGGTGGCTTTTGTTGTCAGGCGCTGGGAAAACACATCCAGCACCAGATCCTGGTTTTCTGCCGGTTTGGCCGCCAGTTTCAGGCCAATGCTTCGGTTGTCCCGGCCATAAGAACCATTGGATTGTGCAAAGTAATTATTGCCTTCCGACTGATTGTTATAAGAACCATAAATCTGGATTCCCAGCACATCGTTCTTGATGGGGCCTCCCAACCAGAACTGGGCTTCACGGCTATTACCGTAGTCATCATCGGTTTGCAGGGTAACCGAGGTGTCAAGCGATGCCGACCATTCATTGGGTACATTTTTGGTAATAATATTAACCACACCACCCATGGCATCGGAGCCATACAGCGAGGACATGGGGCCACGCACCACTTCTATGCGCTCAATGGCAGACAGGGGTGGCATGAACGCATACTGAACACCGCCGGTACCACGGTTCATGGTTTCACGGGTGTTTTGCCGTTTGCCATCCACCATGATCAAGGTATATTCACCGGGTAAACCGCGAATGGCAATGTCACGACTGTTGGCATCACCCCCCACCATATAAACGCCCTCTACCTTGCTAATCGCTTCCGCAGCCGAGGTATAGCCATTTTTCCTGATTTCGTCCTGGGTAATCACCGTTAGCGAAGCCGGCGCATCCTTGACATTTTGTTCCATACCGCTGGCCGTCACCACCAAGGTGTCCAGCATGGCGACCGGTTCCGGCTGCTGTGCATGTACGGTGCCCGCCAGTATTGCCAATGTCAGGGGCGCCAGGTGAAGACCAGAGCAAGGTTTACGCTTATGTTTCCAGGGCTTTTTCATCATTTATTTCCGAGATTTACTTTTTGAATACCAATTTCCGGGTGCCATACGGGCACGGTAACCGTGCTTTTCTTCTTCCGGAGAAAAGCAAAGTATTATTAAATCATTCTCATTTACAAAATAGGTTTGATGAACGGGCAAACTTCTTTGCGCAGCGGTCAGTTAACCGCCGTTGTTGGTTTATAAACGCAAGCTGATGCACTTCGGACTTATGCCAAACTGGCGCCGGAAGGCGGTTGCGAAATTGGAGGTGCTGGTATATCCGGCCAGATAGGCTGCCTGTGAAATGCTCATGCCCTGCTCAAGGGCGGTATGTGCCTGATGCAGGCGCATCAGCCGGCGATACTCGCTGATCGAGGTTCCGAAGGCACTGCGAAACTGTCGCTGCAATCCGCTGACACTCAGGCCAAAACGTTTTCCCAGTTCTTCAATTTGCATGGGCTGTACCGAGGGTTGCTGAATTTCGGCATCGATGAAATTACGCAGTTTTAACATACGATCCTGGTCCCGTTGACGCAAACTGCTTTTAGTGCCCGCTGTTTTCCCCTCATGGATGCGCAGACTGGCCAGTGCTTCGTATAGCAGTTCAAGTGCCCTGCTGGTTAAACGCAAGCGGCTCAGGTCATCTTCAGGATCGTCCTGGTGACAAAGCAATTGTTCGGCCAGGGCCAGGGCATGAGAAGAAGGTGCCCACGGAAGAATGCACAGCGTATCTGGGAGACTCAGCCGGGAAACCCTGCCGGCCTTGGCTGGCCAGGCAACCGACAACCGGGGGTCATCGTTAAACCAGCCATTATTCAGCAGCCAGTCGGGTGATACATACAAAGCCAGTTTGCGTTCCCACTTGCCCCGCTGCCAGCGACGTTCAAAAAGGGCATCTTCAGGCATATTGATAATAGCCGCATTTATTTGTGACGATGTGCCTTCGGCATGCAAATGTATACGCTGCCCACCAATGCGCACATCAATTTCCCCAGACAGGGCAATCACGATCCGAAGCCCCGCTTTAATGTTTACCCGGGATCGCATGCTGTGCAAATCCATCACTTCAGTGCCATGGATGGACAGGCCGGGCTGTAATTGCATCATTCGCATGCACCCCTCAAGGACGGGGTCATTGTCCCTGACCAACGATGAATCAAAGTAATAACCCGGAGTCCTGTTGAAATCAAGACGACGCAACATGCCCAGCGCTTTCCAGGGGCGTTTGCCTTCAGGCAATGGTATTGCTGATGGATTGGCGGATTTGGCAGTATCAAGGAAATCAGGTTTCATGGTGAAGCAGGATATGACCCTGAAGGTGGAAACATCAAAAATTATGACATATTTTTGAGAATGATTCTTATTTTTAATATAAAAACGAGTAAAAACAACAAAAAACCGGCATGGTTTTAATACCAATGCCGGTTTCAATTACCTAAATAAAAATGAATGGCCAGGTCTGTTAAACGTCCAGGTTCGCTGCCATTAAAGCATTGCTTTCAATAAACTCCCGGCGTGGTTCCACCTGGTCACCCATCAAGGTGGTAAAAATGGCATCGGCAGCCAGTGCGTCTTCAATTTTCACTTGCAGCAAACGACGTACTTCCGGGTTCATGGTGGTTTCCCACAGTTGATCGGGGTTCATTTCACCCAAACCTTTATAACGCTGCTTGGTCACAACCCGCTCGGCTTCGCTGCGCAGCCATTGGACCGCTTCACGGAAGTCATTCACAAAAAGCTCTTTGCGTTTGTCGCCTTCACCACGGTAAACCAGGGCACCGTCATCAACCAGGCCACTCAAGGTTTCTGCTGAACGGGCCAGAATCGCATAATCATTACCGTCCAGGAAGTCCTGATTGAAAATGCAGACACGGACATTACCATGATGAATGCGGCTAAGCACCAGACGGTGTTTATCCAGCTCTTCATCGTATTCGGCAACCACATTGACCGCATGCGGCATGGCAGGGTCATACAGGGCTTCCTGCATATCACTGGCCGATTTATTGGCGTTTTCGGTGGTATCCAGGTTAATGCGGACACCCTCGGCAATGGCGGACAAGGCCGCTTCATCCATAATACGTGACAGGCGGTGAATAACCTGGTCAGCCTTCACATAAAGCTGCACCAGCGCTTCCAGCCCTTCACCGGTAATCGCATCGGCCCCTTCACGTGGCACCAGCCCGGCATCTTTCAGGGCAACCTGCTGCATGAATTCGGACTCTTCCAGCGCATCTTTAAGATACCTTTCTTCACGGCCGAATTTAACCTTGTATAAAGGCGGCTGGGCAATATACACATAACCGCCTTCAACCAGTTCGGGCATCTGGCGATACAGCAAGGTAAGCAACAGGGTACGGATGTGGGCACCGTCAACGTCCGCGTCGGTCATGATAATGATACGGTGATAACGCAGTTTGTCGATATTGAAATCGGGACCGATACTAGTACCCAGTGCGGTAATAAGCGTGGTAATGGCTTCACTGGCAATCAGCTTGTCGAAACGGGCTTTTTCCACGTTAAGCACTTTACCGCGCAAGGGCAGAATGGCCTGGAACTTGCGGTCACGGCCCTGTTTGGCCGAACCACCCGCAGAGTCACCCTCGACTATGTACAGTTCGGATTTGGCCGGGTCTTTTTCCTGGCAATCAGCCAGCTTGCCCGGCAGGCCGGCACCTTCAAGCACGCTTTTGCGACGTGTCATTTCACGTGCCTTGCGGGCGGCCTCACGGGCACGTGCGGCTTCCACGATTTTGGCGCAAATCGCCTTGGCATCAGCCGGATTTTCCAGCAGCCAGGTTTCAAGTGTACGTGAAACGGCTTCTTCCACCGCCGGGCGCACCTCGCTGGAAACCAGTTTGTCTTTGGTCTGGCTGCTGAATTTTGGCTCGGGCACTTTCACCGACAATACGCAGCTCAAGCCCTCACGCATGTCATCACCGGTGGTATCCACCTTGGCCTTTTTGGCCATTTCGTTGTCGGCAATATATTTGTTCAGGCTGCGGGTCATGGCAGCGCGCAGGCCGGTTAAATGGGTACCGCCATCCCGCTGCAGGATATTATTGGTAAAGCACAATACGCTTTCACCATAGGTGTCATTCCATTGCATGGCAACATCAACGGTTACCTTTGTACCGCCGGCTTCCGACTCAGTTGAAACATTGAACACATTCGGATGCAATACGGTTTTACTGCGGTTAATGTATTCTACAAAGCCTTTAACGCCACCAGAAAACTCAAAGTTTTCTTCTTTACCCTGGCGCTCGTCAACCAGGCGCACCTTCACGCCATTGTTCAGGAAAGACAGTTCACGCAGGCGCTTTGACAGAATTTCATAATGATATTCGATACTGCCAAAGATGGTGATGTCGGCCAGATAATGAACCTTGGTACCGGTTTTATCGCTAGTGCCAACCACTTTCAATGGTTCAACACGTTCACCCTGACGGAACTCCATCTGGTGAACCTGGCCTTTGCGGCGAATGGTTAAGCGCAACCATTCTGACAGTGCATTAACGCAAGATACCCCCACACCGTGCAAGCCACCGGACACCTTATAAGAGTTCTGGTCAAATTTACCGCCCGCGTGCAATTCGGTCATGACGATTTCAGCAGCACTGCGCTGGAATTCATCATCGTGGTGAATATCGGTTGGAATGCCACGGCCATTATCGCTTACCGAAATGGAGTTATCGGTATGGATGGTAACCACAATATCATCGCAGTAACCGGCCAGGGCTTCATCGATGGCGTTATCGACGACTTCGAACACCATATGATGAAGACCGGTACCATCGGAGGTATCACCAATGTACATACCTGGCCGTTTACGCACAGCCTCAAGGCCCTTGAGCATTTTAATGGAGTCGGCACCGTAATCTTGATTCGGGGTGTTCGAAGTATTTTCAGACATAATAGTAGATAACGCTTTTAAAAATCTTGATGGGCTGCCAAAAGCAGGAGAAGTCCCGGCCACAGCATGGCCGGAGCATCAATTATTGCTTTAAGCTTAAATACGCATTGGCATGACAACGTATTTGAATTCTGCCTCTTCGGGCAGGCTGATAAGTGCCGATGCATTCACATCCGGCTTGACTGACCAGGTAATTTCTTCGGTTTTGGCCATGGCCAGAACATCCAGCAGATAGCTTACGTTGAAACCGACATCAATGGTTTCGTATTCGTAATTCACTTCAATTTCTTCACGGGCTTCTTCCTGTTCCGCATTGGAAGAGAAGATTTGCAACAGGTTGTTTTCAAGGTGCAGCTTCACGCCCTTGAGTTTGTCTGTGGTCAAGATTGCGGCACGTTGCAGGCTGCTTTGCAGCGCCTCGCGATTGATATTGAATTGACGGGTATAGTCGGCCGGAATAACCCGTTTGAAATCAGGGAACTTGCCTTCAACCAGTTTGGAAATAAGTTCAACGTCACCAAAGGTGAAACGGATCTGGCCAGCGGCAACATCAATAATAACAGGCTCATCGCTTTCATCAAGCAAACGCTGCATTTCCAGAACGGTTTTACGTGGAACAATCACTTCATGACGGGTATGGATGCCTTCAACCGTTTCAGCGGCATGTGCCAGACGGTGGCCATCAGTAGCCACGGTGCGCACCAGCCCGTCTTCAAAAACCATGAGCATGCCATTCAAATAGTAACGGATATCCTGCTGGGCCATGGCAAAGTGAACCATGTTAAACAGTTTGCGCAGGGTTTTCTGGGGCATGGTTAGCGTCAGGTTCCAGCCATCGGGTTGAGCCACGGTTGGGTATTCGGCACCATCCAGGGTTTGCAGGGCAAAGCGGCTTTTACCGGACTGAACAGACATTTTCCCTTCATTAAGGCCCAGCCTGACTTCACCCGTGCTGGGCAAGGCACGTAAAATATCCAGCAATTTTCGGGCAGCAACCGTTGTTGACTCCACATCATCACCAACGCCAAAATCGGCATGAGTGGTGATCTGGACCTCAAGGTCAGTTGCAATAAATGCAACACGGTTACCTTCTTTGCGCAACAGGATATTTGCCAGAATAGGCATGGTATGCCGGCGTTCAACAATACCGGCCACTGTTGATAGCGGCTTGAGTACGGCATCTCGGGTAGCTTGTAGCAATTGCATGATTATCCTTTCAAGGTTTGTTCTAACACGTGTAATTGGTGATTCAATTCTGCGTTTTTCACGCGTGCTTCGGTAATTTTACGTACGGCATGCAGTACCGTGGTGTGATCGCGACCACCAAACAGGTCGCCAATTTCTGGCAAGCTTTTCTGGGTCAGTTCTTTAGCCAGATACATGGCAATCTGTCGCGGCAGGGCAATATTGGCCGGACGTCTTTTTGAGTACATTTCCTGAACCTTGATTTTATAAAAATCAGCCACGGTTTTCTGGATATTTTCAACCGTGATTTGGCCATTGGAAACAGAAAGAAGATCTTTAAGCGCTTCTTTACATACTTCAACCGTAAACGTTTTAAGACCGTGGAACCCTGCATAGGCGGACACCTTACTAAGCGCTCCTTCCAGTTCACGCACGTTACTGCGCAAATGCTTGGCAATGAAAAAGGCCGCTTCTTCTTTCAGGATAATGCCGGGTTTTTCTTCGGCTTTACGCAACAGAATGGCAACCCGCATTTCCAGCTCGGGCGGTTCGATATGCACCGTTAGCCCTGAGTCAAAACGCGAAGTAAGGCGGTTGCTGATGTCTTGCAATTCACGCGGATAGGTATCGGACGTAATAATGATTTGCTTGTTTTGCGCCACCATGGTTTCGTACAGGTAGAAAAACTCTTCCTGGGTACGGTCTTTCTTGCGGAAAAACTGGATATCGTCAATAAGCAACAAATCAAGGGAGTGATAATACCGCTTGAATTCATCAAACGTGTTGGTCCTGAAAGACTTGACCAGATCCGAGTAATACTGGTCTGCATGAATATAGCGTACCCGGTTGACCTTGCCCGCCTTGATAAGTGCATTGCCAATCGCGTGCATCAAGTGGGTTTTACCCAGACCCGTACTGCCATAAATAAAGAACGGGTTATAGGCGGACACACCCGGTTTTTCTACAATCTGGGCAGAAGCGGCATTGGCCAGCTGGTTGGATTTACCCACAACCAGGCTTTCAAACGTTAAATTCGGATTTATATGTGAACGTTTATAAACAAAATCTTCTGATTCGGTGTTGCCCAAAACAGGAGCAGCAGGCGTAGCATTACTGTCAGATTCAATAATAACCTCGGGCATACCGGGCGGTGGGCTGCCAAAAGGTGGGGCAACCTGTGCGGAAAACGGTTTTGCCGCTGCCGGACTGGCCGCGGCGGCAACCGGATTGGCACGAACCAGCTGGAATATGACCTTGACATCGGGACGGTTGAACCAAAGTGATGCCAGCTCCTGGATGCGCTGTGTGTAATTGGTTTTGGCCCAGTTCTGTTTAATAGGCGTAGGCGCGGAAATACGCAGCTCTCCCAGTTCTTCATCAAAACCAAGAAGAGCCAGCGGAAGCACCCACGCTTTCATTTGTTCAGGAGGAAGTTCCTGTGCCAACGTATCGATACAGGATTGCCAAAACTCTTTCATTATAGAATCTACGATAAAAACATTCTATTTTACCCTGACAGGCAGAAAGTTATCCACAACTGCAGCAATTCCAGGTAAATTTTCCACAAAGTTGTTTCTTTTCAAAAAAAGAACAGATTTTATGGTCTAATTATGAAAATATAGCCTAAACCATTGACTAATCACCAATTTTTTGATGAAATAAAAGGCTTTACAAAATTCTTTACACCGTTTGGGTCATTTTTGGGTATATTTGAAAGTTTTAAATACTAAAAAGGGTCCTGAACAAGCTCTTTATATTTGGAATTTCCATGAAACGTACATACCAACCTTCAGTCACACGCCGTAAACGCACTCACGGCTTTCGCGTTCGCATGAAAACCCGTGGCGGCCGCGCTGTTATCAACGCACGCCGTGCAAAAGGCCGTAAGCGTTTAGCTGTTTAATCCCGGCTATAACAACTTAACAATCAGGTTGAACAGATAGTGTGCTTACCCCGTAGGCACACAATTGACACGATCTGGTTCGCCCCGGTTTACAAGCATGCCAAGCGCCACCTATCCCAAAGCGGCGCGACTGCACCGCCCCTCAGAGTTCACCAACGCCCTAAAGGGAAAACGTGTATCTCGAGGGGCTTTGTTTACCCTCAGTAAAGCACACCCTGCCCCCCCTCTTGCCGAACCCATTGCCCGTTTAGGGCTGGTTATTGCCAAACGGTTTGCCCATAAAGCCACCACGCGCAATGCCATCAAACGGGTTGCCCGCGAGTCTTTCAGGCATCATCGTCTTAATCTGCCTGCCAGTGATTATGTCATTCGCTTACATGGCAAGATAGCTCCCTGTTCACTAACCGAACTTAAAACAGCGGTACGGCAGGAAGTAGACAGGCACTTTACAAAGGCGCAATCAGCATGATCAAAAAAATACTCATCGCTCCCATTCGGTTCTACCGGTATTTCCTGAGCCCCTGGATCGGACAATCCTGCCGTTTTACCCCAAGCTGTTCCCAATACATGATAGAGGCCATTGAAACCCATGGTGCCGGCAAAGGGCTGTATTTGGGTACACGCAGAATTTGTCGCTGCAATCCATGGTGCAAAGGCGGACATGATCCTGTTCCCCCTGCTTCCGGCCGCTCCCAGAACAAAAGCCTTTTTCCAAAAGATTTGTTTTGAAAACAGGCTTTATAACCCTTAGCTGGGTTAAACTGACGAGCTTTACTAACCGCTTAATAATGATCAGGTTAAATGGATATTAGACGCACCATCCTCTGGATGATTTTTGTATTTTCAATATTCGCAGTCTGGAACAATTGGCAAACCTATAATGGCCAGCCTTCCCTGTTCGGTTCTGCCCCGCAAACCACCACTGACAGCCATTCAGCCAATGGTACACCTGCCGCGCCAAGCGCCGTGTCACCAACCGGTACGGCTGCCGTTGCAGCGAATGCCGCTCCTGCTGTCGCCTCAGAAACGGTCACAATCACCACCGATGTTTTCAAACTGAATTTTGATACTTTGGGTGCCCAGATTGTTTATGCCGAACTGCTCAAACATCCGGCCTCGGAAGACCGCAGCCAGCCCACCATCCTGCTTGATAACAGTGCCGTGTCACAATATATCGTGCAAAGCGGTCTGGTTGCACCACAAGGCCAGAACAAACATTTCCCCGACCAGAATACACTGTTCAGGCTGGTTTCAAATGAAACCAGCCTGACTGGCGACACCCTGCCTGTCGTATTCGAAGCCGAATCCGACGGTATCAAGGTAACCCGTACCTATACTTTCCATCGCAATTCCTACAAAATTGATGTGAAAGACCAGGTTAGCAATATCAGTGCAGAACCACAGTCACCTTCCCTGTACCTGCAAATTGCCCGCGACAGCAACGATCCTGCCGGCAGTTCCAGTTTTTACCCCACCTTTACCGGTATGGCGGTTTACTCTGACGCAGAGCGTTTCCAGAAAATTGATTTTTCTGACATAGACAAGAAAAAAGCCGATCATATCAACTCAGCCACCGATGGCTGGATCAGTATGATTCAGCACTTCTTTGTAACCGCCTGGATTCCCCAGGAAGGCAAAGAGCGCTACATTGATACCCGCAAGGCTTCCAATACCCTTTATGCGATCAGTGCCGTTGAGCCACTGGGTGTTATTGCCCCGGGCAGTACGGTTGAATCCCTGAACACATTATGGGTTGGTCCACAAGACCAGAAAGCCCTGTCTGCGGTTGACCCTACCCTTGATCTGGTGGTTGACTACGGCTGGCTAACCATGTTGGCCAAACCCATGTTCACCTTCATGATCTGGTTGCACTCATTGCTGGGTAACTGGGGCTGGACTATTGTTGTCTTAACCATCATTATCAAAATTGTCCTGTTCCCGCTGTCGGCCTCCAGCTATCGCTCCATGGCCAAAATGAAGAACGTGGCACCCCGCATGCAGGCCCTCAAGGAAAAATTCGGTGACGACCGCCAGAAGCTGAATACAGCCATGATGGAAATGTACCGCACCGAAAAAATCAATCCTTTGGGCGGCTGTTTCCCTATCCTGATCCAGATTCCGGTTTTCCTGACCCTGTATCGTGTGCTGCTGTCCAGTGTGGAAATGCGTGGCGCAGGCTGGATTGGCTGGATTACCGACCTTTCCCTGCGTGACCCGTACTTCATTCTGCCAGCCATCATGATGGCAACCATGTTCCTGCAGATCAAGCTGAACCCGACACCACCCGATCCAATGCAAGCCAGAATCATGATGCTGATGCCTTTGGTATTCGGTGCCATGATGTTCATGTTCCCGTCTGGCCTGGTACTTTACTGGGTTGTGAACAACATCCTGTCTATTGCACAGCAATGGTATATCACCCGCAATTTAAACAAAGCGGCCAATGATGCCATCCTGACGCATAAGTAAAATCAGCATTGCCATTCGCATGGCAAACATGAAAACAGAAAACCGCATCTTCGGATGCGGTTTTTTTATGGTTTTTTTCCAAGCGAATAGCTTTCTTAAAAAGGGTTGTCATTTTTATTCTTTCAGCCAGCTGGAAAATATGTAAAAATGAAACTCCTATTACCAATACTTACATCAAAGAGGCACTTTTTCATGTCTGACTGGACTGCTGGTTATGTGGCCGACATCGGCTATACCTATGGCTATTACACCGAACTCAATCCACTGCGTGTGCGTTTGGCATTTTTAAACGCGGGCCTGGTTCCACCCGAAGTGGGTACCGCTTGTGAACTTGGCTTTGGCCAGGGCATGAGCACAAACCTGCATGCTTCGGCCAGCGTAGTGCAATGGGCAGGCACCGATTTTAACCCGGCCCAGGCCGGTTTTGCCCGGGAGTTGGCGCATGTGGCCCAGTCAGACGCACAGCTTTTTGATGAGGCCTTTGACCAGTTTTGCAACCGCTCCGACCTGCCGGAATTTGATTACATTGGCCTTCATGGAATCTGGAGCTGGATCAGCGATGAAAATCGTAACGTAATCGTTGATTTTATACGCCGTAAACTAAAAGTGGGCGGCGTACTTTATATCAGCTACAACACGCAACCGGGCTGGGCCGCCATGGTGCCCATGCGAGACCTGCTTACCGAGCACGCCGAGGTACTGGGTGCCGACGGTGCCGGCATTCTCAGCCGTATTGATAGCGCCCTGACGTTTGCCGAGCAACTGCTGGCCGCCAACCCCTCTTATGCGCGCGCCAATCCGCAAATAGCCGAGCGCATAAAAAGAATCAAGGGACAAGACCGCAATTATGTCGCCCACGAATATTTCAACCGCGACTGGGAACCCATGGCTTTTGCCAAAATGGCACAATGGCTGGAACCGGCAAAACTGCAATGGGCATGTTCAGCCCACTACCTGGATGCTATTGATGCGGTAAATTTAACGGCCGAGCAACAAAAACTGCTGGCAAGTA
>JAAYHN010000166.1 GCA_012735395.1 Alcaligenaceae bacterium
AAACATTGAAAAATATACGCTATTTTTGTTACAGATAGCCAAGGAGAGTTAAGATGGACATGATTCCCGTTTATACACTGAAGTCCGAATCCGAGGCTGCGGTAATTACTTCACTCATGACCGCTTATGAAATTGATTTCCTTATCAGCGGTAAGAATTTCAGTTCAATGTATCCCGGTGCCGTATCCACCGGCCTGAACGAACAAACCCTGATGGTCAAGGCTGAACAGGCAGAGCTGGCCAAAGAATTGCTGGCCCCATTCCTGAAAGCTTAATTACTGAAGGCTTAATCAATATCGCTGCGGTCTATTTCCCTGGGTATGCCAATGGCACGTTTAATCAGCTTCCAGGCTATTAAACCCACCCCAAGGAACAAGATACCCAGCACAATGGCAAGCAGAAAATAGCTGAAATTATCCATTTGGTTTCCCTGACTGTTTACTGGCTTGCACCCCAATGTCCAAGCAATTGTTTAATTTGTTCCTGATTATAACCATTCCAAAGGGCAGCACCCAAGAGCAGGCGGGCTTTTCTGGGACATAACCACTGCCCCATTAAAATACCGTTTTGCTGCAGGTCGATTTCAGCGCCCGGATAGCCATAAACCGCATTTGTCGTACTGCCCGCCCCGGTCCGGGTACAGACGATAACCGGAACCTGCCTGGCGGCTTCTATCAAGGCATCGCGCATTGAAACGGAAACATGCCCTGAACCAAAACCCGCCACGACAATACCCGCATAGCCGGACTTAAGGGCAAAACCAACCACATCACTGTCATCGCTCAGGGTATGCTCGAGTAACAGTACTTTTTTAGTGTATTCCAGCGGAACCGGCAAGACCGGTTTACGTACCGTTGGCCTGAAATACTGTACCCGCTTTTCCTGTACAACCCCCACCATGCCAAATACAGGAGACACAAACGCATTGACACGGGTCGTGTGCATTTTACGGACATGGCGGGCCTCATGAACCTCGTCATTCATAAGCACCAGCACGCCCCGGTTACGGGAGGCCGGGTCGCAGGCGGTAATAACGGAAGCCTGCAAATTGGCCCCCCCTTCGGCACCGGGCGTTTCAGGAGAACGCATTGCCCCCATCAGGACCAGTGGCTCCGGGTGTTGCCAGAAAATATCCAGAAAAAAAGCGGACTCTTCCAGCGTATCGGTACCCTGGGTAATAATAACGCCGGCTGAACCATTGGCTATTTCCTGTTCTGCCCATGCCAGACACTGGAAAAGATGCTCGAAACGGATGGAACCGCTGGGCAGTTTATGCAGTGTTACCAGATCCAGCTCGGCCAGGTCTTCAATACCCGGCACACTATTGGCCACCTCTTTGGCCCCCAGCCGGGCATTGACGCCACCGGACGGGTCGGCCATCATGCTAATGGTGCCGCCCAGGGCGCCAATAGCGATCCGTTTCCTGTTCATTGCCGTTTCCTTAATCAATGCCCCAATCAGGCACTCGCCCCCACCAGGTTCGCAATGGCCATGCCCACTTCGCTTGTATTGGCATTGCCCCCCAGGTCACGGGATTTCGGGCCTTGCTCCAGGACCGTTTCAATCGCCTGCATGATCGCATCATGGGCCTGGGCGCAAGCCGGATCCTGCTCACTGAAAAAATCAAGCATCATCGCTCCGGACCAGATCATGGCGATCGGGTTGGCAATGTTTTGCCCGTAAATATCGGGAGCTGAACCGTGCACCGGCTCGAACAGGGAAGGGAAATCACGATCGGGGTTCAGGTTGGCAGAAGGTGCCAGGCCAATTGTACCGGTACATGCCGGTCCCAGATCGGACAGAATGTCGCCAAACAGATTAGAGGCAACCACCACATCAAAACGGTCTGGCTGCAACACGAAACGGGCAGATAAAATATCAATATGCTGTTTGTCCCATTGTATGTCCGGGTAATTTTCCGCCATTAAAGCGACCCGTTCATCCCAATAAGGCATGCTGATTGAAATACCGTTTGATTTTGTTGCTGCTGTCAGTTTCTTGCGCTCACGCTTGCTGGCCAGCTCAAAAGCATACTTCAGGATACGGTCCACCCCTTTACGGCTGAATACCGACTCCTGTACGACAACCTCACGCTCGGTGCCTTCAAACATTTTGCCACCAACGGCCGAATATTCGCCTTCGGTGTTTTCACGCACCACCATGAAATCAATATCACCCGGTTGGCGGTTTGCCAAGGGGCATGGTACACCCGGCAACAGTTTAACGGGACGCAAATTGACGTATTGATCAAAATCACGACGGAATTTAAGCAAAGAGCCCCATAATGAAATATGGTCGGGAACGGTATCAGGCCAGCCCACGGCACCGAAGTAAATGGCATCAAACTGCTGCAAAATTTCAGACCAGTTATCGGGCATCATTTTACCGTGCTTGACATAATAGTCACAGCTGGCCCATTCAAACTCTTCAATATGCAGGTCCAGACCAAACCGCTCCTGCGCCGCCTTCAAGACACGCAAACCTTCCGGCAGGACTTCTTTACCAATACCATCACCGGGAATGGCCGCTATTCTGATTTGTTTTGTCATGTTCTACCACAAAAATAAATATTGTTATTTGTTTGAACCAAAATGAATTCAGACAATATCTTACCCATATATCAAAACTTATGGAATCAGGAAACTGCCTTTGCGCCAAAAACACAGCCATAAAAAAACATCTCCCTGAAAATCCGCATGTTATTCTGCGGTTTCAGGGAGATGTTTTGCAAAAAACCAAAAACGGATAAACCGCCGGTTTCTAATTTACAGTTTTTCGGTTTCGCCCGACGTTGGTTTCCAGGTCAGGAAATATTTTTCGGTAAGGCTGACCAGTAAATCAAGCAGCAAGGCAAAGACGGTTAAAACAATAATGCCGGCCACCACGGTATTGATATCAAAAGTGCCTTCCGCCTGCAAAATAAGATAACCCACACCACTGGCAGAACCCAGATACTCACCCACCACCGCACCTACAAAAGCCAGGCCAACCGAGGCATGCAAGCTGGAAAACACCCAGCTGGTTGCCGATGGCAGATAGACATGGCGCAGCAATTGTTTTTTATTGGCACCCAGCATGCGGGCGTTATCAAGCAGGGTTGGACTGACTTCCCGAATGCCCTGATATACGTTAAAGAAAACGATAAAGAACACCAAGGTGACAGCCAGGGCAACCTTCGACCAGATGCCCAGACCGAACCACATGGCAAAAATAGGGGCAAGAATCACCCTGGGCATGGAGTTCAATGCCGTCAGGTAAGGGTCAAGCACCAGGCTGGCCGTTTTGGAAAGCCCCAGCCATAAGCCAAAAAGCATCCCGAACACGGTACCAATAACAAATGCCAGCAGGGTTTCCGACAGGGTTACACCCAGGTGACGGTAAATATCACCATCAACCACGAACCAGTTCCAGATGGACTCTGCCACACCAAGGGGACGGCCAAAGAAAAATGCGACATTGTCGCTAAGTGAGGCGAAATACCAGGTACCCAGTATCACCGCCAGAATAATAATTTGCCACAACCGGAAGTTGCGCGTGTTTGGTTTAATTGAATTCCACATTTCAGACCCGTTTCTGTTGATCATATCCTTTCAGGACTTCTTCGCGCAGGACATCCCAGATCGCCTTATGCAATTCGGTAAAGCGGGAATGGGTACGAACCTCGGCCACGTCACGCGGACGGGGCAAGTCAATATTGAACTCGCCAATGATATGCGTTCCCGGTCCTGCCGATAAGACAACGACCCGGTCACTCATGGCAATGGCTTCATCAAGATCATGGGTAATGAAAAGAACGGCCTTGCGTTTACTCATCCAGATATCCAGAACCTCGTTTTCCATCAATTGACGGGTCTGGATATCCAGCGCGGAAAAAGGTTCATCCATAAGAATGATATCGGGGTCCCGAATCATGGTTTGTGCCAGCATGGCACGTTTACGCATCCCGCCGGACATCTGGTGCGGATACTTGTTAACGGCATGACTCAGGCCAACCTTATGCAACCATTCCATGGCCTGTGCCCGCGCCTGTTCTTTAGGAACATTGGCAAACTCAAGCCCGGCGGTTACGTTATCAATCGCACTGCGCCAGGGCATTAACGCTTCACCCTGGAACATATACCCGGCACGATGATTGATGCCCTTCAGGGGCTCACCAAACACCTTCACCGAGCCGGCTGAGGGTTCAAGCAAGCCCGCCCCGACATTAAGCAGGGTAGACTTGCCGCAACCGGTAGGGCCCACGACGGACACAAACTCGCCCGGCGCGATATGCAATGTCGCATCACGCAAGGCGGTATATTTCTCGTTTTTATTATCACGTGACACAAAAGTGCACGTGATGTTATCTAAAGATAAAGCTGCTTCTGACATATTAAATCAAGTGTTTCCTGCTTTTGCCGTGAAATCATTCGTCCAGCATTTGGACAAATCAATGGCATCAGCGTTAAAGTTTTTAATATAACTGGCCAGTGCTTTCAGCGCCGTTGGTGGCCCCTGTTCATCAATCAGGCCATCAGGAGAAAGCCCCTCAAAACTTTTGGTCAAGGCCAGTTTGTACACGTCGGGATTACCCAGCAGATAATGCTCGGGAACCACTTTCATGACCTCATCGGGGCCAGCCTGCTGGATCCATTTATCTGCCTTGACAATCGCATTGGCCAGGGCCTGGATCGTATTGGGGTTGGCATCGATATAATCCTGCGATGTATACAGGCAACCTGAAGGCATTGGACCACCAAAGATATCGTCGGTTACCTTCAGGGTACGGGTATCGGCGATAATTTCAATGTCACCGGCATGGTCAAGAATACTTAACACAGGGTCAACGTTGCTGATGGCATCGATCTGGCCGGAACGCAATGCGGTTACCGCACCCGAACCGGCACCCACACCAATAATAGCGACATCAGTATCTTTAAGGCCATGCTGGCGCAGGAAGAAGCTGACCAGCATATTGGTGGACGAACCCGGTGCCGTAACACCGATTTTCTTGCCTTTCAGGTCAGCCGGAGATTTGTAGTCGGGCATGTTCTTTTTGGACACTGCCAGGCCAATCATGGGGGCACGGCCCTGCAATACAAAGGCGCGATAAAACTGTTTCTTGGATTGCAGGTTGATGGTATGTTCAAAGGCGCCCGAGCATACGTCGGCACTGCCACCCACAACCGCCTGCAAAGCCTTGGAACCACCGGCAAAGTCGGCGATTTTTACATTAAGGCCTTCTTCCTTGAAATAACCGTTAATATCGGCAATTGACAAAGGCAGGTAATAAACCAGCGCCTGACCACCAACCGCAATGGACACATCTGTTTTTTCAGGCTTGGCATTTTGTGCCCTGACAAAAGAAGGTGCCATTGCAACCATGCCGGAAACACCGGCAATTTTCATCAGATTACGACGTGAAATAGCCATATTCATCCTCCAGTTACTATTGTCTTTTTATACAATCAAAAAAATTTACCGGTATCCGGCAAGTATTAGCATTTGCTATTGTAGCAGAGCCTTTTCCACACATAAGTACAGATAACGGCCCCATTAAGCTAAAGCCGGGTTTACGCTTAAACGATGTTTTTACCTGCCTGTTCCGTGACCACCGAAAGATGCCGTGACAATGCCACAATATCATGACCACTGGGTGACTGGTGCAAACGCAAACCAAATTCGGGAATGACCGCAAAAATATGGTCAAAAATATCAGCCTGAATGCTTTCATATTGCACCCATACCACCGTATTGGTGAATGCGTAAATTTCTATGGGCACCCCTTCACTGCCGGGTGCCAGCTGGCGCACCATTAAACTCATATCCTGCCGGATACGGGGGTGATTGCGCAAATACATTTCAAGATAGGCCCGCAACGTACCAATATTGGTAAGGCGGCGTCCATTGAGGGCGCTGCTTAAATCCAGGTTCTGCGCTTTATTGTATTGTTCGACTTCCTGTGATTTTTTTAAAATATAGTCTGACAGCAAACGGCTGCGGGCCAGTTTTTTCATTTCATCTTCACTGATGAACCTGACGCTGCTTAAATCAATATTAATGGAACGCTTGATACGACGCCCTCCTGATTCGGACATGGCGCGCCAGTTCTTGAATGAATCGGAAATAAGCGCATAAGTGGGAATGGTGGTGACGGTATTGTCAAAATTCCGGACTTTTACCGAGGTTAACCCGACATCAATCACGGAACCGTCCGCATTATATTTGGGCATTTCCAGCCAGTCACCCAATTTAAGCATATTATTGGCCGATAACTGTATCCCGGCCACCAGCCCCAGGATGGGATCTTTGAACACCAGCATGAGTACCGCTGTCATGGCACCCAAACCACTTAGCAGGAAAACCGGTGAGCGCCCCATCAAGGCAGACACAATAAGAATGACGACCGCTATGGAAGCCACCAGCTTGATGGTCTGGAATATACCGTTAAGCGGAAACTGGGTTGCCACCTGTCTCTGGTAACACCATTGCAATAAAATGTTCAGGGTTGAAAAAAGAGACAACAGGGAATAAATGGCAATCCACACCTGTACAATCACTGTCAGCACATCCAGAAGCTGCCCGGGTGCCAGCCACAACCTTGCCTGCACCCCCACCAGAATACCCTGCACGACAAACACCAGCTGATGAAGCAGGCGTGATTCACTTAATAATTTTAAAAACAGATACTCGATTTTTTGCATTCGGTTACGAACGAAACGAACAACGCCATAATGCAAAAAAAGATGAACCACAATGGTGGTAAGGAAAATCAACCCCAGTGCAATCAGGGTGACTTGTGTGTCAGTCGGGTGATATCCCCAGGCAGTGAGCCAATGGGACAATGAGCCTTGCATACTTTGATTCCTGTATGATTATTCACAAGTGCCCATTGTAATTTAAAACGCCAGTACCTGCGCATCCCTTGCCACACCGACATGGGCCGGCAATGTATTTGAAAATGACATCAGCCAGTTATCCATTTTATGACCGATATGCGTCAATAGCAAGTTCTTGATATTTAAAGGCTCACACATTTCCAGGGCACTGTTCAGGTCATTATGATTGCGCGGGGTGTGTTCCTGTGGCGGGTATGAACAATCCACAATACAGTAATCAAGCTGCCTGCCACTTAGATAATGCCGGGTTTGCTCTGGCAGGCCAACCGTATCGGTCAGGTAGGCAATCGCGCCCCTTTCAGTTTCAAACAAATAACCGAAACAGGGTTTGGAATGTACCAGTGGCAGGGCCGTTACCTGCATATCGCCAAGCAGGCGGGTTTCAAACGCGGCAAATGGACGGGAAAAATCAAGTATGCCCGGATGCTTGTACAAATCGGCAAAACCGCTTTCATCGGGAGGGCCGTAGACGGGGATTTTCATATCAACCCCCCAGCGCAAATGCAACAATCCCTGGGCATGATCGGCATGATAATGGGTTTGCAAAATACCGCTTAAGCTACCCGGTGAAAAAAGCCGGCATAAATCCATTCTGCCGGAATCCACCAGCCATTGGTCTTTTCCGCTTTGGATCAGGACACTGCAGGGGCGACGCACATATTGTTCATCATTGTGCGCCCGCCTGCAGGCCGGACACTGACAATTATAAACCGGCATTTGGGCTGAGTCGCCAGTACCCAGAAAAGTCAGTTTCATCACGTTTACTCTTTTATACTTAAATCATAGACAGAATCTGCCCGCTCCATGCCATGCAACCATATTTCCAGCCTGTTGCGTAACTGTGCCACGGAATGCTGCAAATCACCCGAATTATCCAGCTGAAAAAAATGCAGGTTCTGCAGGGAAAATTTATTTTGCAAAACCTGTTCAAGGCAGCTGTTACGCTCCAGGCGCAGGGTAATTTCCTGCAGGGATTCACGCCCCCTGGCAATCAGGCGCTGCCTGAGCAACTCGGGCTTGACTGAAACCAGCACGAAAATCGCCCCGGGATACAACTGACTTACATGACTGCAATAGGAACGGGAACCGTTAACCAATACCATTTTACCCTGGGCCAGATGCCTGTCCAGCACTTTGCCAATACCATAGGCAAGCCCGTTGGCATGCCAGCTCATGGCAAATTCGCCGTTTGCTTCCATTTGTTTAAACTCTTGCATGGAAACGTAATCGGAATCTTCACCGATTGAATTTTGCTGGCGGGTAATGACCCGTTTCATAATGATGCAATCAGGCGGCAAATCTTGTGCCAGTGACTGCAGCAAACTGTCTTTGCCACTACCCGAAGGACCGACGATGTAAATCAGTTGCCCCGCCATCAGAACACCCTGCTGCCTTTACGCCATACCTGGCGTACTACAAACTGTGGCCCGGCTTCGGCAACCTGGACCATATCAGCCCGCAACCCCAGACGGATTTCACCACGGTCATGCAATTGCGCGGCCTGTGCCGGCAGTTTGCTGATGGTGGCTACTGCCTTGGGCAGATCATAATCATTATCCTGTTCACTGAGCTTTTTTACCGCCTGTAACAGGCTGGCCGGATAATAGTCACTGGAAAGGATATCCAGCACACCATTACGGGCCAGGTCGGCAGCGGCGATATTACCGGAGTGTGAACCGCCACGCACGATATTGGGCGCCCCCATTAACACTTTCAGGCCAAACTTGTGGCTTAGCTCTGCCGCTTCGTGGGTCGTGGGGAATTCGGCAATTTTCATGCCAAAACCGGCAGACTCGGTTACGTGCTCTGGTGTTGCATCATCATGGCTGGCCAAGGCCAGATTTTTTTCATGACAGATACTCACGATTTTATGACGGTAATTGTGGCTGTACTTCTCTGCATTGCTGCACTGACGTACGATGAACGCTTCCATTTCCTCATCACTCAGGTGATATTTCCCCTGATAATACTCACGGTATTTTTCATATTTCACGAACTGGCGCTGGCCGGGCGTGTGATCCATGACCGATACCAGTTTGACCAGATCGTGATCAACCAGGCTTTCAAACACTTCCAGGGTTTTTTCATGGCTGACTTCACAGCGCAGGTGCAGCAAATGTTCTGCACGTGTATGGCCATCCTGGCTGGCCTGGCCAATCGCATCAATCATGCGTGGCAATTGCAACAGACGGTTGCCTTTGGGGTTCACGTCACCAATCGAGAGCGCATCAAACACCGTGGTAATGCCTGAGCCGATAATTTGTGCATCGTGCGCCAGTACGGCAGAGTCTGACGGCCAATCCACACCCGGGCGGGGGTTCATGTATTTTTCCAGGTTATCGGTATGCAACTCGATAAAGCCAGGCATTAAATAATCACCCTGCAGGTCTTGCGCCGCCGGCAGCTGGCTACGGCCTTCATCAATCTCGCTGAGCAAGCCGTCACGCACCACCACCGTGCCCTTGAGCACTTCATCGGCCATCACAATCCGGGCATTCGTAAAAATCTGTTCACGCAACATGATTCAATTCCTGAGTGTTCATATCGATATAACGGTCGGCCACCCCATCACGGGCAGCCTTGTCATGGAAAATGCCAATAAGCGCCGAACCCGCCTGTTTGGCTTCCGTAATCAAATCCAGCACCACCTGACGGTTGACGTCATCGAGCGATGCCGTGGGTTCATCCAGCAGCAGAACCGGCCAGTCAACCATGAATCCACGGGCAATATTGACCCGCTGCTGCTCACCACCGGAAAACGTGCCGGGCGCCAATGACCACAAACGTTCGGGAATATTCAGACGCTGCAGCAAGGCCTTGGCCCGGCTGCTGGCCTTTTCAGTAC
>JAAYHN010000167.1 GCA_012735395.1 Alcaligenaceae bacterium
ATAAAGCTCGATCTTGTTTTGAATAGACTGAAACCCGACCTGCAAAAAGTTTTGCTGTACACCAAACAAGGCAACCTGAGCCGATTGTACCTGTAAAAAACTGTCTATACCACTGGAGTAACGCAGGTTGGCAATATTAAGCGTTTCATAGGCAGCGGTTTGCTGGGCACGCAAGGCATCAAGCTGGGCTTGATAAGTGGCCTCTCCGGCCAGGGCATCGGCCACTTCCCTGAAAGCGGTTTGAATGGATTTCTCGTATTCGGCAACGGCGATGTCCGTACGGATTTCCGCCAGATCAAGATTGTTCCTTAACTTGCCGGCTGTGAAAATGGGCAAATTGATTACCGGATTAAAAGACCACATTTTATTGCCGCCATCAAACAGGGAGCCTAAATCGGGGCTGGCAATACCAAGTAATCCAGTTAAGGAAATAGATGGAAAGAAAGCGGCACGGGCTGCACCAATATTGGCATTGGCTGCTTTAAGATTGTTTTCGGAGGCAAGAATATCCGGACGCCGGCTTAACAGGTCTGAGGGTAAGCCGGCCGGTATTTTACTGATAAGAACGTCTTTGCCAAACGGGGTAGCGGCAGGTAAATTGGCAGGTATGGGCTGGCCAAGTATTAATTGCAAGGCATTGGTAGCCTGCATTTCACCGCGAGTGACTTCGGCCAGAGTTACCTTGGCTGCTTCAAGTGAGGTTTTAGCCTGATTGACATCAAGAACAGAAGCCACACCCGCATTGAAACGGCTTTGAACCAGATTCAGGGTTCCCTGGCGGGACTTGATCGTTTTATTAACCAGCGCCTTCTGCTCTTGCATGTTCCTGAGCGTGAAATAGGTGGAAGCCAGTTGCCCGATCAGGTTGATCTGGACCGTTGTACGCCCTTGCTGTGTTGCCAGATAGCGTTCAAATGCCGCTTCTGACAAGCTTCTTTGCTTGCCAAAAAAATCAAGCTCAAAGCCGGTCATGCCAATACCCATGACATTGCTGCGCGATACCGAGGGGCTTAATGGCCCGCCTGCCCGCATATCTTCAGGCATGCGCTGGGCCGTTTGCTGCGCATTCAGGCCAATTTGCGGAAACTGGTCACTGCGCTGTATACCATATAAAGCACGGGCCTCTTCCACTCGCTGAACGGCAATACGCATATCACGGTTGTTTTCAAGTGCAATAGGAATAAGTGCTTTAAGCCTGGCATCTTTAAAGAAAGTTTCCCAACCCAAATTGGCTGCATGCTGGACACCATCTACCGTTGTGCCAGCACCTGCACCAGGAAACTGGTCTGGTACAGGCAGGCCTGGCTGCTCATAGTTTGGACTTAAAGAGCATCCAGCCAACAGGGCTGCCAATGCCATGGCAGACAGTTTAGGAGAAATATTTTTTACGATATTCATTTTTCCGGCTCGTTCTCATTGGGTTTATTTTGACTGCTATTTTCTTTTGATTGATCCAGCATTTCAATTTCTGCCACATCTTTGTAGATTTCATGGCGATATTCGTGGCTTTCCTGCTCGCTTACAAAGGATTCAGCCTGCTCGCCCAATAAACGTGGGCGGGTTTTGAAAATACTCATGACAACCACAAAAAACACCGGCACAAACAGGACTGAAAATGGAGTTGCGGCCAGCATACCACCAATCACACCCGTACCAACGGCCCTTTGCCCTGCTGCCCCGGCGCCATTGGCCAGAACCAGCGGCAACACACCAAGAATAAAGGCAAAAGACGTCATTAGAATGGGACGGAAGCGAAGACGCGCCGCTTCCATGGTGGATTCAATCAGGTCTCTGCCAGAAGCATAGGCGTCTTTGGCGAATTCTACAATTAAAATCGCATTTTTTGCCGACAAACCTATAATGGTAACCATACCGACCTGGAAGTAAATATCGTTAGCCATGCCAGACAGCGTGGTTAGCGCAACCGTACCTAACATACCCAATGGCACAATCAACATGGCTGAGACCGGAATAGTCCAGCTTTCATACAGTGCCGCCAGCACCAGGAACACCACAATCAAAGACAGTGCCATCGTAATGGGAGCCTGGTTTCCGGCCTGGATTTCCTGCAATGACAAACCAGCCCATTCGTAACCAATGCCACGGGGCAGTTCACCAATCAGGCGTTCGATTTCGGCCATGGCCTCACCGTTGGAATAACCCGGTTTGGCAGAACCGCTAATGGTAATGGCATCATAACTGTTAAAGCGTGCCACCTGGGTAGGCCCCTGTGACCAGTCAAGGGTTACAAAGGAGGCCATATCTACCAATTCACCGCTTGCATTATGCACTTTGAGTTTCAGGATATCTTCGGGCCCCATCCGGTACTGATGGTCTGCCTGTACCCATACGTTCTGCATCCAGCCGGTATTGGGGAACTTGCCAAGATAAGCAGAACCAATGGCGCTGGACAGGACATTACTGACTTCGGTCATATTGACACCTAGCATACCTGCTTTTTCACGATCAATTTTAACGTTAAGCTGCGGGCCTGGGCCAAGACCGGAAATACGTACACCCGTTAACACATCACTGCTTTGTGACAGTTGCACCAGCTGACTGGCCGAATCACGCAGTATTTGCTGTCCAAGGGATCCCCGGTCTTGCAGCCTGAGGTCAAAGCCACTGGCCGTACCCAAAGAAGGAATGGCGGGTGGAATAATGGAAAACACCATCGCATCTGGAATGCCAAATAACAGGCTTCCCGTCGCTTTGCCGGCAATTTCCTGGGCCGACTGGCCTGGCCCCTGGCGTTCGGTAAAGTCTTTTAACGGCACAAAAGCAATCGCCGAGTTAAGACCGGTACCGTTAAAACTGAAGCCTTGCACGGTAATGATGTTTTTCATTTCAGGCACATCATTGAAGTAATCTTCAACCGTTTCAATCACGTCAAGGGTCCGGTTTGCGGAAACCCCGGCAGGCAATTCAATGTTGGTAATCACGAAACCCTGGTCTTCTTCCGGCAGGAAAGAGCTTGGCAAGCGCAGGAACATATACGCCATGCCTACTGACATAATCAGGTAAATGACCATCATGCGACCGCTTCTTTTAATAAAAGCAGCCACCCACCCGGAGTAACCATTGGTAATGGAATTGAAAACACGGTTAAACCAGCCAAAGAAACCTTTTTTGGTTTCATTGTGCCCCTTGGGAATGGGTTTAAGAATAGTGGCACACATGGCCGGCGTAAAAGTAAGCGCCAGAAATGCCGAGAAAGCAATGGAAACGATCATGGAAACGGCAAACTGCCGGTAAATAACACCGGAAGAACCGCTCATGAAGACCAGGGGAATAAAAACCGTTACCAGCACCAATGTAATACCCACAATCGCGCCGCCAATTTGTGGCATGGCTTTCAGGGTAGCCTGTTTGGGCGGAAGGCCTTCTTCGGCCATGATACGTTCAACGTTTTCCACCACCACAATAGCATCGTCAACCAGAATACCAATGGCAAGCACCATGGCAAACATGGTCAGGGTATTGATTGAATATCCCAGTCCAAGCAAGGTTGCCACTGTTCCCATTAAGGCAATTGGCACCACAATGGCCGGAATAATCGTATACCTGACATTTTGCAGGAAAACAAACATTACCACGAAAACCAGCAGCATGGCCTCGACCAGGGTATGCATGACCTGTGTAATGGAGGCATCAACATACGGTGCGGTATCGTGGGGAATAGTGTATTTGATATTCTCGGGGAAGTAACGGGAGAGTTCTTCCATCTCTTCCTTGATTAACTGGGCGGTTTCCAATGCATTGGCATTGGGTGCCAGTGAAATGGCAAAGGCGGCTGAAGGCTTCCCGTTAAGGCGGGAACTGAACTGATAGGTGTCTGAACCAATCTCAACCCGGGCTACATCACGAACCCGCAGTACGCTGCCATCAGGATTGGCCCTTAAAACAATATTGGCAAATTCATCTACCGTTTTAAGCTGCCCGTTAGTGGCAACGATTGCACTGGTTGCCTGGTCTGCCGGTGTAGGCGGAGCCCCCAGGCTACCGGCGGAAATGGCCACGTTCTGCGCTGCCAGTGCGGCATTGACATCAGACATGGTCATGTTGTAGCTAGTTAGTTTGGCCGGGTCTGTCCAGATTCGCATGGCCATTGGAGCGGCAAACAGCTGGAATGTACCAACACCTTTAATCCGGGAAATAGAGTTCTGGATATTACGTGTAATATAGTCACCCAGCTCACCCGCTGTCGTGGCGCCATCGGTAGAGTTCAGGGAGACAATCAACAGGAAACCGGCCGAGCTTTTCTGGAACTTCAGGCCTTGCTGAATCACAGCCTGCGGCAATCTTGACGATACGTTGGCAACTTTATTCTGGACTTCCACCTGCGCCATATTGGGGTCGGTACCAGGGTTAAAAACAACGTCAATGCTGGCACGGCCATATGAATCACTGGTTGATGAATAGTACAGCAGGTTTTCGGCCCCGTTCAATTCATTTTCAATGATACTGGTAACCTGCTGGGCCACGTCTTCAGCGGTGGCACCAGGGTAAGTCGCACTAATGGTAACTGTGGGTGGGGCAACATCGGGGTATTGCGCAACCGGCATGAAGGGTATGGCAATCACACCGGCAAAAAAGATGATAATTGCAACTACCCAGGCAAAAATCGGTCGATGAATAAAAAAGTTTGACATGTTTATACTCAGTTTTTGGCAGGTTCAGACGTCTTTGCAGATGCTTCGGTGTTACCCGCTTTCTTCCAGGGCATGGGGTTAACTGTTGCCCCCGGCTGTGCTTTCTGGAACCCTTCTACAATAACCTCATCGTTGGGGCTCAAGCCTTTATTAATGATGGTTTTGCCATCAACTGATGTACCTTCCTGTACTGCTACCGAAACCGCTTTCTGGTCTTTAACCAGCAATAACCTGACTGTGCCATCGGGGGAGCGCTGCAATGCCTGTGAGGGGACTGCCAGGGCCTGGGGGTTCACGCCCTGCTCCAGCCGCACCTGTGCAAACATGCCGGGTAATAGAATATGATCGGGATTGGGGAAAACCGAACGCAAGGTAACCTGGCCGGTTGTCGGGTTAACCGTAATACCCGTAAACAGCAGCTTGCCGTTCTCGGGGTAAACCGAGCCATCTCCCATTTCAAGCTGGACAATTGCCGTTCCGCTTTCGGCCTGTTTCAACTGGCCTTCTGCCATTGCCTTACGCAGCTGGCTTAATTCATTGGTTGTTTGTGAAAAATCAACGTAAACCTGGTCAAGCTGTTGAACGGTTGCCAGGTGGGTACCGTTAGCGGCACTTACCAGTGCGCCTTCGGTTACGAAAGCCTCTCCAATAATGCCGTCGATGGGGGAACGTACCTCGGTATAGCCCAAATCAATTTTTGCGGCCTCAAGTGCCGCTTTGGCCTGACTGATGCTTGCTTCTGCCTGGGCGGCCTGGGCAATTGCATTATCGTATTCCTGACGGCTTACCGCAGCCGACTTAACCAGGGATGAATAGCGTTTTGCCAGTAAACTGGCGCTTTTGGCATTTGCCTGGGCCTGCTCAAGGGCTGCCGCAGCCTGGTTTACCGCTGCCTGATAAATAGCCGGATCAATTTTGAATAGAAGCTGCCCTTCTTTAACCTGACTGCCCTGCTCAAACTCGATGCTTTCAATGATGCCTGTTACACGGGCACGGACCTGTGCATCTTTAATGGCCTCTATGCGGCCGGAAAGTGTTGTGAAAATCTGGGTTGCAGCAGGCTCTACCTTAACCGTACTGACAGGTACTGGGGGTGGCCCGCCTTGTGCGGAAGCTGCACCACCAGCCTCATCTTTCCCG
>JAAYHN010000168.1 GCA_012735395.1 Alcaligenaceae bacterium
ATCCACAACCGTGGTGGTGTCTCTCTGCGCCCGGGTGACGGCATCATCCACAGCTGGCTGAACCGCATGCTGCTGCCCGATACCGTCGGTACCGGTGGCGACTCGCACACCCGTTTCCCGATTGGCATCAGCTTCCCGGCCGGTTCCGGTTTGGTGGCCTTTGCTGCTGCTACCGGTGTGATGCCTCTGGACATGCCAGAATCCGTTCTGGTGCGCTTCAAGGGCGAAATGCAGCCCGGCGTCACGCTGCGTGACCTGGTTAACGCCATTCCTCTGTACGCCATCAAGCAAGGCTTGCTGACCGTGGAAAAAGCCGGCAAGAAGAACATCTTCTCCGGCCGCATCCTGGAAATCGAAGGCCTGCCCAACCTGAAGATCGAACAGGCTTTCGAGCTGTCCGACGCTTCGGCTGAGCGTTCTGCCGCCGCATGTACCGTGCGTCTGAACAAGGAACCCATCATCGAATACCTGAACAGCAACATCACGCTGCTCAAGTGGATGATTGCCAACGGCTACGAAGACGAGCGCTCCCTGGCACGCCGCATCAAGGCCATGGAAGCCTGGCTGGCCAACCCGCAACTGCTTGAACCCGACGCCGATGCCGAATACGCCAGCATCATCGAAATTGACCTGGCCGATATCCACGAGCCAATCGTTGCCTGCCCTAACGACCCGGACGACGTTAAAACCCTGTCTGACGTTGCCGGTGCAAAAATCGACGAAGTGTTTATCGGTAGCTGCATGACCAACATCGGTCACTTCCGTGCCGCATCCAAACTGCTGGAAGGCAAACGCGACATCCCGGTCAAACTGTGGGTTGCCCCGCCAACCAAAATGGACCAAAAGCAACTTACCGAAGAAGGCCACTATGGCGTTCTGGGCGTAGCAGGTGCCCGTATGGAAATGCCGGGCTGCTCTCTGTGTATGGGTAACCAGGCACAGGTACGTGAAGGCGCAACCGTCATGTCAACCAGTACCCGCAACTTCCCCAACCGTTTGGGTAAAAACACCAACGTTTACCTGGGTTCTGCCGAACTGGCCGCCATTTGCTCACGTCTGGGTAAAATTCCTACCCGTGAAGAGTACATGGCCGACATCGGTATCATCGACAAAAACAGCGATTCCATTTATCGCTACATGAACTTCGACCAAATCGAAGACTTCAAGGAAATTGCCGACTCTGTTGGTATTTAATTCCTCTGGGATATAACTGCTTTTTCAATTTAAAGCAGTTTGTTTCAGCTAAAAACAGGCCTGTAAAAAGGCCTGTTTTTTTTGCCTGCAACACGAGTGTCAAATGACACATCGCCAAGAAACCTGATTAACGGTAAACTGGTAACTGTACCAGAACAGACTTTATTTACTTTGTCCTATCAACATCTCAACAGTGGGGTTGACCATGCCGTTATCCAGTACATTAAAAACACTTAAAACAGGTAAACAAACCGGGCAGTTTTACTCACTGCCTGCTTTGGGAAAAAAACTGGGCATCAAAATCAATAAGCTGCCCATTTCCATCAGGATTGTTCTTGAATCGGTATTACGCAACTGTGATGGCAAGAAAATCACCGAAGAGCATGTCAGGCAATTGGCCAACTGGCAGCCCAATGCAAAACGGGAAGAGGAAATTCCCTTCATTGTTGCCCGTGTCGTACTGCAGGATTTCACCGGTGTCCCTTTATTGGCCGACCTGGCCGCCATGCGTTCTGTTGCCAGCAAAATGGGCAAAAACCCCAAACTGATCGAGCCGCTGGTTCCCGTGGATCTGGTGGTCGACCACTCTGTCATGATCGATTATTTCGGCACCAAAGAGGCGCTCGACCTGAATATGAAAGTCGAGTTCCAGCGTAACAAAGAACGCTACCAGTTCATGAA
>JAAYHN010000169.1 GCA_012735395.1 Alcaligenaceae bacterium
GTTGCGACCCATACCCTTCATTAATTCGTTTTACAAACTTGGGTGAGGCAAGTGCTTCATTCAGCGCGCTATTTAATTTGGCGGTGATGTTTTCAGGTATGCCTGCAGGGCCAACGATTCCTTGGACTGGAGATGCTTCAACACCTACAATGCCGGCTTCTTTAAGGGTTGGGACATTGGGCAGTAAGGGCGATCTTTCATCAGCAGCAATAGCAATGACTTTTAATTTATCCAAAACGGGTAGCACAGAGCCGATGCTGACAAACATGAAGGGTATTTCCCCGGAAATAAGGTCAATCATTGCTGGCGCAGATCCCCGGTAGGGGACATGAACAATATCGAGGTCCTGATTTTGTTTAAGTATTTCCATGGAAAGGTGATGGGGGGAACCAACACCTGGTGATCCGTAATTGAGTTTTCCCGGGTTATTTTTTATGTAGGTAATGAATTCTTCCGGTGTATTGGGTGCAAATTTTGGATTGGCTACAATAGTTAACGGAAAGCTGCTAATTAGTCCTATATATGTTAAATCCTTGGCAGGATTGACTGGCATGTTTTTATAAAGGTGCTCATTAAACATTAGCAATCCGTTATCAGCATACATTAATGTATATCCGTTTGGCGCTGCACGAGCTACAGAGTCAGCAGCAATATTGGTGCCTGCCCCTGATTTATTTTCAATAATAATAGGTGTGTTGAGGGATCTTTGCATTATTTCTCCCAAAACACGGGCCAGGTCATCTGGGCCAGCGCCGGGAGGGTATGGCACAACCAGTTTTATGGGTTTATCTGGAAAGTCGGTTTGTGCATGTAATTGATACGAACTACATCCCAAGATTACAGCGGTTGTGGCTGTTATAAAGCTCCTGCGTGATATCACGATTGTCTCCTTTGTGTAATGTCTGGATTTAATAGAACAAGGGTGTATAACTTTTAGAAAATGTATTGATAGGATTCGGTTCCTGGCCTGCTGTTTTTGCTTATCTCAGGATGAAGGGGTCTGGCATTTCACCAGTACCCACCCAAACTGATTTTGTTTGAAGATAATCATTGACTGCATCTATGCCATTTTCCCGACCCAGACCTGATTCTTTATAGCCACCTGCCGGCATTAAGTAACTGGCAACCCTATAGGTATTAATCCATACGGTACCTGCTTGCAAACGTTCAGACATCTTGAGAACCCGGTTGATGTTTTGACTCCAGACACCCGAAGCCAATCCATAGGGACTGTCATTGGCAATCGTAATCGCATCGTTTTCATCCTCAAAAGGAATGCAGGTTAGTACAGGGCCAAATATTTCTTCCCGCGCAAGATGCATTTGATTATTTGCATTATTAAAGATGGTGGGCTCAATAAACCAGCCTTTCCCGCACTCGGGAAACTCGGCCGCTTTTCCGCCCAGTACACAATTGGCGCCTTCTTCCTTACCGGCTTTGATCCCTTCAAGGATTTTTTCAAATTGAGGTTTTGTTGCAACCGGTCCCATTTGAGTGGTGGGGTCAAGAGGGTCACCCATTTTGATGGTGCTGACAAAAGAGGATAGTTTAGAAATAAACTCTTCCTGAATGCTTTTCTGGATAAGGAGCCTGGATCCTGCAATGCACATCTGGCCTGATGCACCGAATATTCCGGCGGCAACACCTTTAATGGCATTATCAAGGTCAGCATCATCAAAAACAATATTTGGAGATTTTCCTCCAAGCTCAAGTGTGACCCGCTTGGATCCTCGGGCTGCTGCTTCAGCGACACGTTTGCCAGCAACAGGACCACCCGTAAAGGATATTTTGGCTACTCGAGGGTCATTGATAAGTGGATCTCCAACCTCAGAGCCGAAGCCGGTTAAGACATTGACTACGCCAGGTGGAAATCCTGCCTCTTCAATAAGTCGAGCCAATTCAAGCGCTGTGGCAGATGTGTACTCGGATGGTTTCAGGACAAACGTGTTGCCTGCCGCCAGTCCTGGTGCCAGTTTCCAAACGGCCAGCATTAAGGGGGAGTTCCACGGGGTAATTGCGGCGCAAACACCCAGAGGTTCGCGACGTGTAAAAGCAAACATTTCTGCTTTATCAACGGGAACTATCGTACCTTCGATTTTATCTGCCAGTCCTCCAAAATAATAAAAATACTCTGGCAGATAGCGCGTTTGTCCCAGCGTGTCCGAGATGGGTTTGCCATTGTCCAGTGTTTCAATCCTGGCCAGCAGTTCAGCGTCACGGGAAAACAAGTCGCCCAGTTTTCTAAGCAAGCCACCTCTTTTGCTGGCAGACATTTTTCGCCACTCACCATTTTCAAAGGCGTTTTGAGCTGCAGTAACTGCTTTTTCAACGTCTTCTTTGTTGCCTCTGGGAATCAATGCCCAGGCTTCTGTTGTGAATGGGTTAAGACTTTCAAATGTCTCTCCACTTGCCGAGTCTACCCATTCCCCACCGATGTACATTTTGTAGTTTTTCATTGGTTTGCCATTTCGTAAATAATGATTTTTCAAATTAAGTTAGTTAGTATTTGAAATTTTGTTTTCTGTCTTCTTTGATAAGATCTGCTGCTTTTTCTGCAATCATAATTGTTGGTGCATTTGTATTGCCAGATACAATTCTGGGCATGATTGAGGCATCTGCAATTGA
>JAAYHN010000170.1 GCA_012735395.1 Alcaligenaceae bacterium
ATGGAAGTCACCCAGTTCACCTACTTCCAGCAGGTGGGCGGCCTTGACTGCCCCGCCACCACCGGTGAAATCACCTACGGCCTTGAACGCCTGGCCATGTATCTGCAAAACGTTGAAAGCGTTTACGACCTGGTCTGGACAAAGCGCCCCAATGGCGATGTCATTTACTACCGTGACGTTTTCCACCAAAACGAAGTGGAGCAATCCACCTATAACTTTGAACATGCCTCTACCGAAATGCTGTTCGCCCATTTCAACGACTACGAAGCCGAGGCCAAAAAGCTGGTTGAAATCCCGCTGGCCCTGCCTGCCTACGAGGTTGTCCTGAAAGCCGCCCACACCTTCAATATGCTTGATGCCCGTGGTGCCATCAGTGTCACCGAACGCGCCAGCTATATTGGCCGTATCCGTAATTTATCCCGTGCCGTTGCCCAATGCTACTACGACGCCCGCGAACAGCTTGGCTTCCCTATGCTGAAAGAGGCTGAATAAATGTCCATGAATCCTTTACTTATTGAATTACTCACCGAAGAACTGCCACCGAAAGCCTTGCAAAAACTGGGCAAAGCCTTTGCCGAAGGGTTTCAGCAGGCATTACAGAAACAGCATCTGCTGGGTGAACAATGCGCCCTTGAATATTTTGCAACGCCACGCCGCCTGGCCGTGCGTTTAAGCCAGGTACTGGCACAGGCACCGGAACAGGCCTTCGCCGAAAAACTCATGCCCGTTAAAGTCGGCCTTGACGGCAACGGCAACGCCACGCCAGCCTTGCTGAAAAAACTGGCGGCCAAGGGGCTTGAACATTTAAGCGTAGCCGAACTGTCGCGCGAGTCCGACGGCAAGCAAGACTATCTAATTGCCAATGGTACCGCTCCCGGCACCCAACTCAATGCTTTCCTGCAAACGGCCATCGACGAAGCCATTGCCGGGCTGCCCATTCCAAAAGTCATGCGCTATCAACTGGCCGACGGTAAAACCAGTGTCCGCTTTGTGCGCCCGGTTCACGGTCTGGTTGCCCTGTTCGGCAACCAGGTTCTGCCCGTTACCATTCTGGGCATCGCTTCCAGCCACATTACGCAGGGCCATCGTTTTTTAAGCACAGCCCCCATTCAGCTGCAAGATGCCAACAGCTACGAACAGCAGCTCGAAACCGAAGGCAAGGTCATTGCCTCTTATGAAAAACGCCGTGACCTCATTAACAGCCAGCTGTCCGCTGAAGCCACCAGGCTGAATGCCACTATCGGCCAAGACCCGGAAGTGGCCGCCCTGCTTGATGAGGTTACCTCTCTGGTTGAGTACCCCGCTGTCTATGTTGGCCAGTTCGATGAGAAATTCCTGGCGGTACCACCCGAGTGCCTGATTCTCACCATGCGTCTGAACCAGAAATATTTCCCGCTGTTCAATCCGGACACAGGCAAATTAACGCATCGTTTCCTGATTGTCAGCAATATGGCCATCAGCAACCCGCAAAATATTATCGAAGGTAACGAACGGGTGGTTCGCCCCCGTCTGGCCGATGCCGAGTTCTTCTTCAATACCGACCGCAAACTGCCTCTGGCAGCCCGGGTTGAACAACTGGCCTCTATTGTTTATCACAACAAACTGGGCAGCCAGCTTGATCGCTCCGAGCGGGTACGCAAAATCGCCTCTTTCATTGCCGAACAGCTGGGTGCCAACGTGGCGCAGGCCGATCGTGCCGCCCTGCTGGCCAAGGCCGACTTGACCTCCAATATGGTGGGCGAGTTCCCCGAGCTGCAAGGCGTTATTGGTGCCTATTACGCCCAGGCCGATGGCGAACCGGAAGCCATCGTGACCGCCCTGGCGAATCAATACCGTGTCCGCTACGACAAACCGGTCAGCAACGACACCTTAACCTCGGCCATTCTTTTCATTGCCGAGCGCATCGAATCACTGATTGGTATCTGGGGTATTGGCCTGGTACCAACCGGAGAGCGCGACCCTTATGCGCTGCGCCGTGCCGCACTGGGTGTTATCAGTGCCATAGAGCAATTGGCTGCCGGCAACTTCCTGAACCGGCAAACAAGCCTAAGCCTGAATAGCCTGCTTGAATTTACGGCAGGCACTTTTGGCCATATTGCCCTGAACCCGACAACCGTAGCCGAAGTGCAGGAATTCATTTACGAGCGCTACCGCAACCAGTTAAATGGTGATTATGACCGCTCGGTTGTTGATGCCGTTATCGCCTTAACGCCACCCCTGCATGAAATCATTGACCGGGTCAAGGCCGTTACCACTTTTGCCCAACTGCCCGAAGCGGAAAGCCTTGCCGCTGCCAACAAACGCATTGGCAACCTGCTTAAAAAAGTAGATGGCAGCCTGCCCGAAATCAACGCCGAAATATTGCAAGAGCCGGCAGAACAGGCGCTGGCCAGCACCATTGGTAAAATCCGGCCCCTGGCAATGGAACACTTTGGCAAAGGCGAATTCGAAGCCAGTTTAAGCAGTGTCGCCCATACCCGTGAAGCGGTTGATGCTTTCTTTACTAACGTCATGGTCATGGTAGAAGACGAAGCTGTTCGCAGCAACCGTCTGGCCCTGCTCGCACAACTGCACGGCACCATGAACCTGGTAGCGGATATTTCCAGGCTGGCAAAATGAAGATCGCCGTACTTGACCGCGATGGTGTCATCAACGAAGATCGTGCCGATTTTGTCAAATCGGCCGATGAATGGATCCCCCTGCCCGGCAGCCTGGAAGCCATTGCCCGTCTTTACCGTGCCGGCTGGAAAATTGTCATTGCCAGCAACCAGTCCGGCATTGGCAGGGGCCTGTTCAACATGGAAGCCCTGAACCAGATGCATGCCAAAATGCATCAGGAACTTACCATGCTGGGCGGGCAGGTTGACGCCATTTTCATTTGCCCGCATACCCCCGATGAAGGCTGTACCTGTCGCAAACCCTTGCCCGGCATGTTTCACGACATTTTACGGCGTTACGAAGTTGATCCTTCCCAGGTATTGGCCGTTGGCGATTCTTTACGGGATATCCAGGCTGCCACGGCAGCCGGACTGAAAACCTGGCTGGTTGAAACCGGCAATGGCCTGAAAACCAAAAATGATCCCGACCTGCCTCCCGATACACAAATACGTCCATCGCTGGCGGATATCGTCAATGAATGGCTGAAAGAAACTTAAATATCATGCTTTTTCTGCGTTCATCGCTTTTCTTACTTTTTCAGGCAATCACGCTCATTCCTTTTGCCTTGGGCTGCTTCCTGCTGTTGCCTGCCCCGTTCAAACTTCGTTACCGGTTTACCGTTTGCTGGCCACATTTGCTGATGCTGGGTGCCAAATATATTCTTGGCATCAAATGGGAAATCAAGGGGCAAGAAAACATCCCTGAACATGCTGTCGTCTTCTTAAGCAAGCATCAATCCGCTTACGAAACCCTGCTCTTCCCCTGGTTTTCACCCAAACCGGCCTGCTTTATCTATAAAAAAGAACTCAATTACATTCCGTTCTTTGGCTGGGGGCTGGCCAGCCTGCGCAATATTCCCATTAACCGCGCAGACCGTAAAGGTGCCATGCAGCAAGTGCTGGATATTGGCAGCCAGCGCATTCGTGAAGGCCATAGCCCGGTACTGTTTCCGGAAGGAACCCGTATCCCCGTTGGCCAAAAAGGCCGTTATCAGTCTGGCGGGGCCCGTCTTGCCGTTCATGCCGGCGCAACCGTCATACCGGTTGCCCATAATGCCGGAGAAGTCTGGCCACGCAAGGCTTTTATCAAGAAACCCGGCCTGGTTACCTTTTCATTCGGGCCGGCCATTTCTGCCGAAGGCATGTCCCACGAAGAACTGAACCGGAAAGTGGAAGCCTGGATCGAGGGGGAAATGCGTGTACTCAGCCCCCATCGTTACCCGGCCAGCTAATTTCCAGTCACACCGCTTTAATTTGGCACAATTGAAGCGGCCCAAGCGCAATGGACAAGCTCACCTACACCCTGCAACGTTCCAACCGTAAAAGCATCGGCTTCACCATCAATTCCGAAGGGCTTAAAATTACGGCGCCTTACTGGGTTTCACAGGAGCTGATTGATAAAGCCATACTGTCAAAAAAAAGCTGGATAGAAGGCAAACTGCAACACTGGCAGCACCAGCAGCCAGCCCGTTCTTTTCAATGGCAGCCAGGCATGGGCCTGCCCTATCTGGGCAAGACCATCATTATCCAGCCAGAGCCGGGGCTGATTGCCTGCCGCTTTTCCGGCCACTATGACGCACCGCAAAATAACGATACCCTGTATCTCAACCTTCCCGCCAATGCGGCCCCCGAAGCCCTGAAAAAAGCCTGTAACCAATGGTTCCAGGGGCGTGCCCTGGCCTGGTTTGACGCACGCCTGCGTCATTTCCACCAAACCAAAGCCGTCAAACCCTCCCGTTACCGCCTGTCCGGCGCCCAAACCCGCTGGGGCTCCTGCAGTTCAGATGGCAGCATCCGGCTAAACTGGCGCTTGATTCACCTGGCTCCCGAACTCATTGATTACGTGATCGCGCATGAGCTGGCCCATTTGAAAGAAATGAACCACAGCCCCCGCTTCTGGGCCGAGGTCAAACGCATCCTGCCTGAATTTGAAGCGGCCAAAAACGTCTTGCGCCAGCAAAGCCTGCACACCCTTCCAATTATTTAAGCCTTTGTATTAAAAAGGGATTTACGTTAATATTGATTCTATTTGTTACAC
>JAAYHN010000171.1 GCA_012735395.1 Alcaligenaceae bacterium
ACCTTATTCCTCTATCGAGGATTTGGTTAAGGCGGGCAAAGCCAATCCACAAAAACTGAACTATGGTAGTGGTAGTGCTTCTTACCGGATTGCAACAGAGTTGTTCCTGTCAATGGCAGACATGAAAGCAAATCAAATTCCCTATAAGGGGGCCTCATCTGCCCTGACTGATCTGGCCGGAGGGCAGGTTGATTTTGTATTTGCCGATTATGGTGCGATTTTGCCTTTGTATTCAGCAGGTAAGTTAAAAGTACTTGCGGTAACGGGGAATGATCGGTTGTCCAGTGCGCCAGATGTTCCTACTTTGCAAGAGTCAGGCTATAAAGACTATTACATGGTTAATTGGACTGCTGGTTTTGCGCCAGCGGGTTTACCTGTTGAAATTCAGGAAAAATTAAGTGCCACACTGGTTGATATATACCGTTCCGATAAGGCCAGGGAATTTTTATTGCAAACTAATTGGGATCCCTTTCCGGGAGATGCGGTTGATTTGGCAAAATTTCAGTTAAATGAAATTGAGCGCTGGTCTAGCGCAGCAGAACGAGCCAATATTCCAAAACAATAAATTCTTTTTTGCTTTTTTATTGAAGCCGGACTCATGAATGGTCCGGTTTTTTAATAACGCATTTATCATGCCGTGTGGTGTGGCAGGCGGGGCAGTTCAGATGAACGGACCCCTATGCGATAGGCTATATGCAGAATTGTGCTTATATATTAATTAATGTAATTTTGATATTATTTAGATATCGTTAAAAATATAAAATTACGGGAATAAGCATGGACTTGCGCCGGATCCGTCATTTTGTGGTATTGGCTGAAACCTTGAACTTTCACAAAGCCGCTGAAAAACTGCATATTGCCCAACCCCCTTTATCGGTCTCTATTCAAAAACTCGAGGCTTCGTTGGGGGTGCGTTTGTTTGAGCGTACCTCCAAAGGCGTTTCCTTGACGCCGGAAGGCATGCAACTGCGTTCAGATGCCATCCGCCTGCTTTATTTTGCTGAGCAATTGCAGCACACGGCAGATGAAATCAAGGAAGGGGCCAGAGGGGTATTGCATCTTGGTTTTGTGGGTTCAGTCACCCAAGGGTTATTGCAAAGCCTGGTGCCATCTTTCAGGCAGAAATATGAAAATATCGAATTAAATTTTACCGAGGGGATCTCTAGCCGGATCGTGCAGGATGTCGAGGCGGGCAAGCTGGATGTGGGGCTGATTCGTACCCCCGTGCTGGATAACATGGCTGTGGATATGATTCAGCTTGAACAAGACAGTTTTGTTTTGGCTGTGCCCAAGGGGTATGAGTTGGAAGGTCATGCGGTGTGTTTGAAGGAGCTGGTCGACTATCCGTTTATTGTCTATTCTCCGGAACATGCCAGGGGGCTGCATAATGCCGTTATGTCTGCCTGTCAGGAGGCGGGTTTTATTCCACGGGTAGCCCAAATAGCCATTCAGGTGGATACGGTCCTGGCGCTGGTTGAAAGTGGCGTAGGCATTGCCTTGGTGCCCTCTGTGGTTATGAAAACAAAAATCAAAAAAAACCTGGCTTACCTTCAGTTGGCGGATGAATCGGATATTACCCGGATTGGCTTTGCCCTGGTATACAAAAAAAGCACAGCCTCTGTTGCGACCATAAAGTTCCGGGATCTGGCATTAAGCCTGTATTCTTAATTTGAGCAGCCCGTCAACAGAGGGTTTTTGTTATCTGTAAATCCGCCAATAAAACAGTTTTATTAGCGGATTGGAGCGATCATGCTAGATGACATACATATCCACGTATTCATGAACAGGCATGTTTTCCAGTGTTTTCTGATCCAGGGAAGCCTCAAGGATGCGGTTTTGCTGTTTGCTTGGGAAAACACGTGCCAGGTTGGTACGGAATTTGGCTTCCAGTAAAGGGATGCCTTCGCTGCGGCGGCGTTTGTGACCGATCGGGTATTCACACACCATTTCATCCAATTTGCTGCCATCGTTGAATTCAACCGTCAGGGCGTTGGCGATGGCGCGTTTTTCAGGGTCGTGATAGTCGGCGGTGAAAGCGGGGTCTTCTACACAAACAATTTTGTCGCGCAGGGCGTCAATGCGTGGATCTGAAGCAATGCCATCTTCGTAGTCGGCAGCGGTCAAGCGGCCAAACAGAATAGGTACGGCCACCATGTACTGGATGCAGTGATCGCGGTCGGCCGGGTTGTTGAGCGGGCCTTTTTTGTCGATGATGCGGATGCA
>JAAYHN010000172.1 GCA_012735395.1 Alcaligenaceae bacterium
CCGCACTATTGCCCGTCCAATTCCACCATTCGCACCAGTCACTGCTACCACCCGGCCGTCAAGACCCAACCATTTATCATTCATTCTTAAACCTTTTTTCGTCTCATTTAATTTATTTTTCCAGATAAAACCTATTACAAACTTCACTTATGCAGGAGAAGACTGCCCATAGAATCAAATTTCCTCAAACTCAGTAGCCCCCAAGGCCGTGCCATGTATCGACAAATGCGCCCCAAGCTGGATGGCCTGTAATATTTCAGCCCGCGTAACCCCCAGGTTTAAAGCACCCCGAATCCGTACACGCAGCATATTGGCATTAAAGCCGGTAAAACAGGCCGCCAGGGCAATTTCTATCAATAAACGTTCAGTCGGTGCCAGGCCCTTTGACTGCATGGCTCCACCCTCTTCCAGAAAATCAAGCAGGACATCCAGATAAGCCTTATCCATCCGGGCAATCTGCTCTATAAATGGAGGAATTTCATGAAAATATTGCTGTATGCGTACCCGCTGCGCTTCTGACAGGGTACTGCCTGCCTCAAGGCCGCTTTCTTCTGCCAGAATGGCAACAGCATCATAGACATGATTTAAGCCTTGACAGGCAACCAGATGAAAAACCTCAAAAACTTCAACTGGCGTTACCCCCAGCTTGCGTGCAAAACCCAGATGCGTGCGTAAGCCTGCGGCAAAAAGGTGCGTGGCCGAAGCGTCCAAGGCAATATAAATCAACTCAACCATGCGTGGCGACAGCGGCCCATGACGGGCCGGATAACCCGCATAAGCGGCATAATGCTTCAGAAAAGCAGGATTGTGCCGCAAAATCGTTTCTGTCCAGGGCCGCCAGTAACCCCGTTCCTGAATAAAATACGCTTTGATCTGTGCCTGTTCGGCAGTGTAATCATTCATGACGCCAACTATTCCTATAATTAAAGGGCCAAAGCGGCATTGGCCTGGATAATTTGCCCTGTCAGGAACTGCGCACCGGCACCTGCCACAAACTGCACTACAGGAGCCAGCGCTATTGGCGAGCTATCGGCAGCCATTTCAATCGCATTGACACGCATGGCACCCGGCCCCAGTTCACAAGCCAGCGTTGCCACCAGCATACGGGCTGCGGCCCTGTCTGCACTGGCTTGCCAGGCGGTTTCATCTTGCTTTTCTGCTGGCAGCAATAAAGTCAGGCTGCTTCCCGCCTTATTACACCGGGCGTAACGAATGGCCGCCTGATGCACCGCCTGCAACAATTGCCCTGCATCCGCTTTCATTGCTGAAAAATCAACAGTGGCCGCATACGTTTGATTGGTCTGAACATCAGAATGACACGGCCCTGCCAGCAAGGCGTTTTCCCATGCGACATCAGGACAGTCAAACAACTGCAAAGACATCTTTGCACCCAATGGCCTGCTTGCATGAGCAGAGGGCAGAAAAGCCTTACTACCGCCAAAAACAGCTGATCCACCGTCAATACTGATGCACTCCCCTGAAAGTGGTGCCGCCTCTGCAGAAGCCAGGAAGAACAGCGCCTGAGCCATCTCTTGCGGCTGCGCCATGCGCCCCAATGGAATTTTGGCAACCGCAGTGGCCGGGTCCAAACGCCCGCCTGCGATTAATTCATCGACTAATTCGGTACGCACAAAACCAGGACACAGCACACTAACCCGCCATTCAGGCCGTGCCTTTGCCAAGGCACGGGTTTGTGCAATCAAGCCTGCTTTGCTGGCGCTATAGGCCCCCCGCCATGGAATGGCATGCAAGCCCGCTCCTGAAGCAACATTCACAATCCGTGCCCCGGGCACCAGTTGTGCCGATAAAGCCTCAACCATATAAGCCGGAGCCTGTAAATTCAATGCCAACAGACGTTCAAGCTGCGTACTATCTTGCTGAATCAGTGGCAAACCACTGGTATCTGACATGCCCGCATTATTAATAACCGCATCTAGCGGTAAAGCCGGATCAGCCAGGCTGAAGATCTCGGCGGTGCAGGTTAAATCAGCCACTCGACTGATATGCTCCTGTCCACCGTGCGAAGGCAACACTGGCAACAAGGCTGCCAAAGCCTGCGCATCACGATCCACCAACATACATTGCCAGCCACGACCGGCAAATAACATGGCCGCAGCCCGGCCAATCCCCGAGGCTGCCCCTGTAATCAGTACTGTTGGCATAACATCCCGCCTGTCAAATATTAGTGAAAGTCACGCCACCATCCACCACCAGGGACTGGGCAGTCATGAAACCCGCCTCATCACTAGCCAGAAAACAAATCCCCCTGGCAATATCCGTTACCGTACCCAAACGCCCCAGTGGCGTACGGGCAATACGGCCGGCATCACGC
>JAAYHN010000173.1 GCA_012735395.1 Alcaligenaceae bacterium
AATGAACGCTTACACCCCCATCACTGAAACCAACAACTTTATCGTCCTTGAGAAATACACCAAAGAATGGAGCGTCGCCGAAAGTTATCAGAGCGAAAGCGAGCTGGAGTCGGAGCTTATTCAGGATTTGGTTAACCAGGGTTATGAATACCTACCCAAGCTGAATACCACCGAAGCCATGCTGGCCAATATACGTGTGCAGTTGCAGGCCCTAAATAAGGTAGAGTTCAGTGAGGGGGAATGGCGGCGTTTTGTGGAAACTTATTTAGACAAGCCCAGCGATGGCGTTGTAGATAAAACCCGTAAAATCCACGACGATTACATTCACGATTTTGTGTTTGACGATGGCCGTATTCAAAATATTTACCTGCTGGATAAAAAGAACATTGCCCGTAACAAGGTGCAGGTCATCAAGCAGTTTGAGCAAACCGGCAGCCATCTTAACCGTTATGACGTTACCATTTTGGTGAACGGCCTGCCACTGGTGCAGATAGAGCTTAAAAAGCGGGGCGTGGCCATCCGTGAGGCTTTTAACCAGATTCACCGTTACAGCAAAGAAAGCTTTAACAGCGAACATTCGCTGTATAAATATTTGCAGCTGTTTGTGATTTCCAACGGCACCGATACCCGTTATTTTGCCAATACCACCAGGCGTGACAAGCACAGTTTTGATTTCACCATGCACTGGGCCCAGGCCGATAACAGCCTGATTCGCGACCTGAAAGACTTTACCGCAACCTTCTTTCAAAAAAATACCCTGCTGAATATATTGCTCCATTACTCGGTATTTGATGTGAGCGATACTTTGCTGGTGATGCGCCCTTACCAAATAGCCGCCACCGAGCGTATTTTGTGGAAAATCAACAGTGCCTATGCGGCCAAAAGCTGGAGCAAGCCGGAAAGCGGGGGGTATATCTGGCACACCACGGGTTCGGGTAAAACCTTAACCAGCTTCAAGGCGGCCCGCCTGGCCACGGGCTTGGATTTTATTCATAAGGTTTTCTTTGTGGTGGACAGAAAAGACCTGGATTATCAAACCATGAAAGAGTACCAGCGCTTTTCTCCTGATAGCGTGAATGGGTCTGACAGCACCGCCGGGCTAAAGCGTAACCTGGAAAAAGACGACAATAAAATCATTGTTACCACCATCCAGAAGCTGAATAACCTGATGAAAAGCGAAAGCGATTTACCCGTTTACAATAAGCAGGTGGTGTTTATTTTTGACGAATGTCACCGCAGCCAGTTTGGCGAGGCACAAAAGAATTTAAAGAAAAAATTCAGGCAATTTTATCAATTCGGATTTACGGGCACGCCTATTTTTCCGCAAAATGCCCTGGGGGCGGATACAACCGCCAGCGTATTTGGCCGGGAGTTGCATTCTTATGTGATTACCGATGCCATTCGTGATGAAAAAGTGCTCAAGTTCAAGGTGGACTATAACGATGTGCGCCCGCAATTCAAGGCGATAGAGACAGAGCAGGATGAAAAGAAACTGAGTGCGGCAGAAAATAAACAGGCTTTGCTGCACCCTGATCGTATCCGGGAAGTATCGCAGTATATTCTGAACAGTTTTCGCCAGAAAACCCATCGCCTGAAAGCGGGGGCCAGGGGTTTTAATGCCATGTTTGCGGTAAGCAGTGTCGATGCCGCCAAACTGTATTACGAGCAGCTGAACCAGTTGCAGCAAGGCAGCGACAAACCCCTGAAAATAGCCACGATTTTTTCTTTTGCGGCCAATGAAGAGCAGGATGCGGTTGGTGATATTCCTGATGAAAGCTTTGAAGTGTCTGCCCTGAACAGCAGTGCCAAAGCGTTTTTGGAAGCGGCGATTGCCGATTACAACACGGTTTTTAAAACCAGCTTTAGCGTGGATAGCAACGGTTTTCAGAATTACTACCGTGATTTGGCCAAACGGGTGAAAGCGCAGGAAGTTGATTTATTGATTGTGGTGGGTATGTTCCTGACCGGTTTTGATGCGCCTGCCCTGAATACTTTGTTTGTAGATAAAAACCTGCGCTACCACGGCCTGATTCAGGCTTATTCACGCACCAACCGCATTTATGACGCCACCAAAACCTTTGGCAATATCGTGACTTTCCGTGATCTGGAGCAGGCCACTATTAATGCCATTACCTTGTTTGGTGATAAAAACACCAAAAACGTGGTGCTGGAAAAGAGCTTTAAAGCGTATATGGAGGGCTTTAGTGATATTGTGACCGGTGAGGCCAGACGTGGCTTTGTGGATATTGTGACCGAGCTGGAACAGCGCTTTCCCAAGCCCGATGAGATTTTTCTGGAAAAAGACAAGAAAGATTTTGCCAAGCTGTTTGGCGAGTATTTGCGGGTGGAAAATATCCTGCAAAACTTTGATGAATTTGCCAGCCTGAAAGCTTTGCAAAATGTGGACATGAGCGATGATGCGGCGGTAGAGGCCTTTAAGGAACAGCATTATTTAAGTGATAGTGATCTGGCCGCCATGCAAGCGGTTTTCATGCCTGCCGAGCGCAAAATACAGGATTACCGTTCTACCTATAACGATATTCGCGACTGGCTGCGCCGACAAAAAACGGCCAATGAGCAAGATGAATCTACGCTGGATTGGGATGATGTGGTGTTTGAGGTGGATTTGCTGAAGTCACAGGAAATTAACCTGGATTATATTCTTGAGCTGATTTTTGAGCACAACCGGAAAAACAAGAATAAAGCGGGGTTAATTGATGAAGTACGCCGGCTTATCCGTGCCAGCCTGGGCAATCGGGCCAAGGAAAGCCTGATGGTGGATTTTATTAACCAAACTGATCTGGATGCCATCAAGAAAAAAGAAAACGTGACCGATGCTTTTGTTACTTTTGCACGAGCAGAACAATTGCAAGAGGCAGAGGCATTGATTGACAGCGAGAACCTGAATGAAGAAGCGGCAAAACGCTATATTATGGCCTCGTTAAAACGGGAATATGCCAGCGAGAACGGCACCGGACTGAATGAGATTTTACCCAGAATGAGCCCGCTGAACCCGCAATATTTAACGAAAAAACAAAGCGTTTTACAAAAAATCGCTGCGTTTGTAGAGAAGTTCAAGGGCGTTGGTGGTGAAGTGTAGTTTGGTGTGGGATTCCACGTGGGAACGTGGGATCCAGGAAAAATTTCTTGTGGATTGGTGAAATTGTTACTGGTTCCCACTTGCGTGGGAACCGGAATCACTCAAATATTTCGTTCTTGTGAGTCAACCGGAATTATTAGAATTATTATTTATCCGGTTTCTTCTATAAAACTAGGCCCACTCAAACACTGGCCGGGTCAAACACGGCTACTTTCCTGGCCTTCACATATACACTATCACCCGGCATTAAGCCCAGGCTGCGGTAGCGTTCTTTGCTAAGCACCACTTCAATATTTTCATCGTGGCCGTCGCGGGCGATTTCAACCCGTACGATTGGGCCAATGGAATGGATATGCTCTATTTGCCCCTGGCCTAATGCATTGGCGGCATCACGGCTGATTTCAATATCATGCGGGCGGATGTAGGCAATGGCTTCGCTGCCACTGAAAGGGGCGCTGTGCTGGCTGATTTCATGGCGGAAATCGCCGGTGGTGAAGTGCTTGCGGTGTTTGTCAACCTAGTTGGAACGTGAATCATGCCGCCTCTAACGTTTTTTCCTGTTGAATAATCTCCAGGTTTTTATCGGGATTGAGCCATACTTCTCCAATCGGTTGCCAGTTACGTGTCTG
>JAAYHN010000174.1 GCA_012735395.1 Alcaligenaceae bacterium
AACAACAAGCTTTATTTTGCCTGCAGCAGTTCTTTCACATTCAGCAGAATCAGTTCGTTATCGTCCTGCTGGTTTGGCTCGCGGCTTGAAGAGAACGGGTAGTTGTTATCGTTACCCACCACAATACGCTCACCGTCAATGACATCCACGTTTTCAATGGTGAAGAACGGGAATTGCAATACGCCATTGGTTAAGGGTTTACGGGCCAGTTTGTTCGGGTCCTGGATATTCAGCAGGTCAATGTAGGCGATTTTGCGAACATCTTTTCCAGCGGTTTCAGGGGTAAATTCAACTTTATAAACACGCTTGAATTTGGGCAGGTCGGCAAAGCATTTTGTGGGGTCTTCACCCTCTTTACATGCCTTGTCGGGTGTGCCTTCGCCATTGTCACGCTCAATAATCAAACCGGTGGTGGCATCAATCATGTTGAAATCACCAATGGCATGATGGCTGGCTTCCAGTGGATAGAACCATGAACGGCCGGTCCATTTTTCGGCAGCCACATCAAACTCCAGTACACGCAGCGCGGTTTTATCGCCAGATTTTTCCCAGTCATTGGTTTTTTCGTCCCATACCGGGCCTTCCAGCAAGGGGTACAGGAATTTGCCATCCACCGAAGCCGCCATGCCCTCGTAACCTTTAGAACGCTTCAGGTTAACCGTTTTATAGGTTTCACCGGGTGCACCTGGCGTGGCAACCTTGTAGTTGTCGGGCGACTGGATTTTTTTACCTTCCAGCTCGGTTTCAAACACCGCCACGACATGACCGTTTTTATCGGCCTTAATCAGGAAAGGGCCAAACTCTTCACCAAACCAGATATGGTCACCAATGATTTGCATGCTTTCCAGGTCAAAATCGGAACCGGTCAGGTAACGCTCTTTAGTGTCTTCATGCACAATGCGGAAAGGCACTTTTTTATTGGGGTCACTTAAAAATACAGTACCCTGGTGTTTGTATTCACCGCTTTTCCAGTCAATGTTGTAATGGTTTGCATACAGCATGGAGTCGGGCGAGTTGGCTTTATTACCAAAACCGTTGTCGGTCACAATCCAGACACTACCGTCATCCATAACCTGAATGCCGGAATGCCCTTGCAGTGGCTGCCCTTTGAAAGGCACTTTATGGCCGGTTTCACGGCCATTGGATTTACCCATGATACTGCCCAGTTCTTCAACCCGGTCACGGTTGGTATATTTACCGGCAACTTTTAAATCTGCCGGGGCGTTATCAGGGGCCTGAATAACGCTATTGGCCGGCAAAACCGCATGCCCTTCCAGCACGGCCGGTACTTCCTGCTGTGCGCTGGCAACAAAAGAAACGGCACTTAATGCCACTGTCATTGCAGATAAACCAAAAAACTTCTTCACGATTAATATTCCTTCAAGTATTAAATATAGCGAGGAAAGAATATCCGGATAATATGACTGCGATATTAATTATAAGCTGCAAATTTGTATGCATAAATTACGCAGGCATTCCCATGTAGGGACGAGAGCTACCCCCCTTTTTTCTGCTCGCCCACTCGCTCTTGCGTGGGAGTGTAGCCGCTTTGGATGATCCCGGGATATATATGCACTCTCACGCTGGAGCGTGAAAACGAGTCTGCACCAGGGAACAAAAAAGGGGCTAAACAGCCCCTTTTCAACCTTTGCTTATTTAGCGACAGGAATTACAGTGCGACATTTTCCAGACGCGGTGCAATCATGTTTTCGGGGCAAAGAATATCTGCCAGCACTTTTTCATCAAGCAGGCATTCTTCTTTTACCAGCTCAAGAACGCCACGCCCTGTTTCCAGTGCTTTCTTGGCAATACGTGTTGAGTTTGCATAACCAATGTATGGGTTCAGGGCGGTAACCAGCCCGATAGAGTGTTCGGCCAGTTTGGTGCAGTGTTCGGCATTGGCGGTAATGCCATCAATGCACAATTCGCGCAGCATATCCATACCACGTGACAGCAGGCAAATCGAATCAAACATTTTATAGGCGATTAACGGCTCCATTACGTTAAGCTGCAACTGCCCCGCTTCCGATGCCATGGTAATGGCCATATCGTTGCCAATAATTTCAAAAGCGATTTGGTTAACCGCTTCAGGGATAACCGGATTCACCTTGCCGGGCATAATGGAGCTGCCTGGCTGACGTGCCGGCAGGTTGATTTCATTAATGCCGGTACGTGGCCCGCTGGAAAGAAGACGCAAGTCGTTGCAGATTTTGGACAGCTTAACCGCTGTACGTTTAATCATGCCTGACAGCAATACAAAGTCACCCATATCATAGGTGGCGGCAAGCAGGTCAAAAGACGGTTTGATTGGCAGCCCACTGACTTCTGCCAGTTTTGCTACAGCCAGCTTCTGGTAGCGGGGGTCAGTATTGATACCGGTACCAATAGCGGTTCCACCCAGATTAACCGCTGTTAACAGGTTGGAGGCAACAGAGCGCAGCAATGGAATGTCATCGGCCAGGGTAGACGCAAATGCCTTGAATTCTTGCCCCAGCGTCATGGGGACGGCATCTTGCAGCTGGGTTCTGCCCATTTTAAGAATAGGCTCAAATTCTTTGGCTTTGGCTGAAAATGATGCCGTTAGTTTATCAAGGCTTGTTAACAGGGCTTCGTGACTGAACAACAGGCCCAACCTGATAGCCGACGGATAGGTATCATTGGTTGACTGGGACATATTCACGTCATTATTGGGGTCCAGGTGCTGGTATTGCCCCTTGGCGTGACCCATTGATTCAAGGCCAACGTTGGCAATCACTTCATTGGCATTCATATTGGTGGATGTACCGGCCCCACCCTGGATCATGTCTACCACAAATTGGTCATGGAACTCACCACCGATAATTCGCTGACAGGCCTGTTTAATTGCCTCATACTTTTCCTGGCCTAAATAGCCAAGCTCACAGTTGGCCTGTGCCGTTGCCTGTTTTACCATGGCAAATGCATTGATAAAATCAGGGTAATGAGATAGCGGAATTCCAGTCAACCTGAAATTTTCAATTGCCCTTAGTGTTTGGACACCATAGTAAGCATTATCGGGGACTTCTTTAGTTCCCAATAAGTCTTTTTCGATACGATACGACTTATTAGTTGACATATTAAATAAACACAAAAGCGACTTTCGTCGCGTTAATAAAAAAAACGGAAATTAACCCATACTAACAAAATTTGAATAATTATAACGTATTGACACCCCCCATCACGGCGTAAACGCCTGCTGGAGAAACAAAAAAGGTGCTCCATATAAATGTGAGCACCTTTTTTGTGTGTTTTTCTGCCCGCTTAACTGCCGGGCAGAATATTTAACAAAGCAGTTATTACCACAGGTAAGTCACGCTGGCACCACCACCGGCACCGCCACGGCCTGAACCGTTAACCGCACCTTTCAGCAGCCATTTGCCGTTCTCTGAAACGGTAGAAACACCCATTGCATAGCCGGCTTCACCACGCCATGTACCACCACCCATAGAGAAGGCGCTTTGACC
>JAAYHN010000175.1 GCA_012735395.1 Alcaligenaceae bacterium
ACATTGATAGAATTTTCTTTTCATTATCATGCTAATAATTTAATGAGAATCATTATTAGTATCATTGGATTAATCAGTCATCTATGAGCGGCAATTTCTTCTTCCCGTATCTGGCAATTACGCCCATACCGCCACAAGCATCATTAATGACCCTAAAAAAACAAACCGGGCAGTTACATTGACTTGCCTTTGAAAAGTCATGCCTGCCTGTCATTGAATTGAACTTATTGTATATATTGGAGCCCCCGGGATGTCCCCTACTTTCAAACTGAATCGCTTGACTAGTGCAATCTTGCTGGCGACAGTAGCTACTTCTGCTTACGCACAGGACAATACAGTAACAGCAGACGACAGCAACGTTACCGAACTTGATACCGTCTTCGCATCGGCCAGTAGTGTTGAAACCGATGTCCGTGATGCACCTGCCAGCGTCAGTGTCATTACCCGTGAAGAACTTGACCGCAAACCCAATGCCAGTATTGCAGAAGTACTGGGCACCCTTCCCGGTGTAACCGGTGGTTTTGCACCGACAGGGGCCGGTTCAAAAATTGCCTTTCGTGGCATGCCCGATAAATACACCCTGATCCTGATCGATGGCAAACGCATCGGTGGCTCCAACCTGCTGGGACATCGCCCGGATACCCTGGCCCAGGATCTGGACTGGCTCTCACCCGATGCCATTGAAAGAATTGAAGTGGTACGGGGTGCCATGTCTACCCTGTACGGTTCCGAAGCCATGGGTGGGGTCATTAATATTATTACCCGCAAAATTGATACTGTCTGGAGTGGTTCACTGACCAGCAACCTGAGTGTGCCTGATTCCGGCACTTCAGGCGAAACCATGTCCCACAGCTTTAATATTAGTGGCCCGATTACGGAAAGCCTGGGTATACGATTGGGTGGCAGCTATAGCGACCGTGCGCCCGATACCGGTGACCGTGGATCAAGCGGTGCAACCAACCAGAACCTGAACGCCAAACTCAGCTGGCAATTAAACGAAAACCACAGCATCTATCTGGATGGCTCGGTTGGCCGCAATAGGGCAGAGCCATTCCCGAATCTGGCCGAGCGTGAAGCCAATGGTGAAACGTATGAAGTCTTTGGCACCGACATGCGTCACAAGAATTTTGGTATTGGACACGAAGGCCGCTTCGGTGAAGTCCGTACCAAACTGGATCTGTATGTCAATACCTATGAAAACAAGGGTGATGGCGAACAACTGGGCGCCAAGTCCAAAGAACAGGTTGCCGATTTCAAGGTTGACTTCCCCGTTACCACTTATGGCATTGATCACTGGCTGACCGTTGGCGCCCAATACAAAAAGGAAGAAGTAGAAAACCCGAGCAATATCGGTAATATTCTAAGTGTATTGCTGCCCGGCGGTGACACGGTATCTGCCGAGAAAAAACCGACTGGCTGGGCCTGGTCACTGTTTGTTGAAGACCAGATTTTCCTGAAAGACAACCTGATCCTGACACTGGGCCTGCGCGGTGACAAATCAGATGAATTTGATTTACATATCAGCCCAAGGGGTTATCTGGTTTATCACCCTACCGATTCATGGACCATCAAAGGTGGCGTGTCAAAAGGCTTCCGTGCACCTAACCTGAAAGAACGTTCACTCACTTCCGGCACTTCTTCCATGGGTATGGGTTGTACCTCATTACGTCCTTTAGGCTATACCGGTGGCCAATGCTATATGATTGGTAACCCCAACCTGGAACCAGAAGTCAGCACCAACTATGAGATTGGCGTTGCTTTCAACCAGGCAGGCTATTCTTTTGACCTGACCTACTTCCAAAGCAAAATCAAGGACATGATTCAAAACGGCTTTTTAGGCCAGATTGGTGGTGTCTGGTATACCCAGCAATTTAATATTGAAGAAGGGGAAACCGCCGGCCTGGAAGCCTCATTTGGCCTGCCACTTGCCGACCGTTTAAAACTGAGTGGTAATGCGACTTACATGATCAAGTCCAAAAACAAAACCACCGGCAGCTGGCTGAACATGACACCACGATGGACTGCCAATGCCATGCTTAACTGGGAAGCGACAGAAAAACTGTCCACTTATGCATCCGTTCAGTATATTGGCAAACAGCTCTATTCACTGCCGGCAGACTCGACAGCGGCAGACCGTTTTGCCCATGCCAATACCACACTGGATATTGGTGCCACCTACGCGGTCAATAAAAACCTGACCATTCGGGCCGGTATCCAGAACCTGGCCAATAATATTGCAAGAACCGATGATGATTACGGTGACGGCAATGGCCGTACTTACTATATGGGCCTGACTGCCCGCTTCTAAGCTTAATGCCTTGATAACAGCAGGGAACGCTGGTTTAAACGCCAGAATTCCCTGCTGTTTTTTTCACGGTATAATTTTCTGTTCCTTACACAACCAACCCGGCAAAAACCCATAATGCAACAACGTGACGGTTATATAACTGATGTTTCCTATCCCCTTCATTTCCACAAGGAAATGCAGCCGGTCTGGCTAACGCATATCATAAAGACATTAGGCTGTACCGTACCGGATCTCAATGAACCTTACCGTTATTGCGAGCTGGGCTGTGGTCCTGGCATCAACCTGCTGGTTGCCGCCGCCACCAACCCGGTGGGTGAGTTTCTGGGCATTGATTTCAATAAAGAGCATATTTCTTCTGCCCAAAAACTGGCCAAAGAGCTCAATATTGAAAACATCCGCTTTATTGAAGCCAGTTTTGATGAGTTTGCCGAACAGAATACTGAAACATTCGATTTTATTGTCAGTCACGGTACCTGGTCGTGGTTGCCCCCAAAGGCACAGGCCGGTATTCTGCAATTGATTTATAAATCGCTTAAACCGCAGGGCCTCGTTTATTTGCACTATATGTGTTATCCGGGGGCCGCCCGCCTGACTGCCATGCAAAAAGTGCTTCATGAGGCCGCCAAAGCCACTGCAGGCACGTCGGTACAAGGTATTAAAAACGGCATGCAACTGTTGCGCACCTTAGCCAACAACGGCGCCGGCCTGTTCATCGACAACCCCGAAATAGAAAAAGAACTGCTTGAGCTTGAAAAAGAATTGCCTGCCTATCTGGCCCATGAGTTCCTGACCGATTACTGGCACCCCCAACACTCTGCCGACCTGCACCGTATTGTCAGCCAGACCGGC
>JAAYHN010000176.1 GCA_012735395.1 Alcaligenaceae bacterium
CACACAAAATAATGGATTGCGGGAAATGCTCGGGCCGCTGCGCATAACCGGCCCGTATTTGCCGTAACAGGGAAATTAAAGTGTCGCCCACCAGGGCATCCACCTCATCCAGCAAAAGCACGGTGGGTTTACTGGACAGCTGTGCCCACTGCTGCAAAACCTGGGTTAACAAATGCTGTGGCGCAATGGTCGCTTTATTGGCTGCATACCATTGCACCAATTCCGGCGTACCCACATACAGGTTAATTGCATTTACCAAGGCATCACACGCGGCCGGAATGCCTTTGGTTTCATCGCCCCGTGCCGCCTGTGCGCCCTCTATATTGGCATAGGCACATGCGTAATGGCCACTGGCGTTCAGCGTTTTCATGATGGCTAACAAGGTACTGGTTTTACCGGTTTGACGGGGTGCATGTAAAACAAAATAACGTTCTTCACGGATAAGCTGCGACACTTCCGCCCAATCTATCCGGTGCAAAAGGTCAAGGTGATAGTGCAGCTCTGGCTTAATCGGGCCCGCATTATTAAAAAAACGTTCCATACAACTCCTGTCTTATAAAAAAACCAACAATTGCCACCAAACACAACAACAACGCCATCAGTGTAGCCATATATTGCATACATTAGCGAATACGGCAAGTCGCTTTTTAAGATATTGTAACGGTGAAGCTTATGCATTCCCTTGCTGGAGTATAGGAATGAGTAAAAAAGCGGCATCATCGTTCAGCTGCAGCGACTTCGGCCCGCACAAAAAAACTAAAGTTTTCCGGAAACCTGCCGTTATTACCCATTAATAGTTAGAGCAAAAGCGTTTTCAAACATTAAACCCCTAAGTTCGGGCTGGTTTCCAGCTTTAATCCGCTTATTACTTTTACATATTCCAGGTAATAATTAATATCCATTGGATAAAGTGAAAATATATCATGGCAAGCATTTCCAGTATCGGTGTTGGTTCAGGTCTTGATCTTTCTGCCCTGCTTAACAATCTTCGCACCAGCGAAGAAGCAGCGCTTACCACCATAACCACCCGTCAATCCCGCGAATCTTCCCGCCTCTCGGCTTACGGCCAGCTGTCCAACGTTATTGAAAAGCTGCAAACCGCTGCCAAAGCCTTTGAGGGTACCACCACGTTTGGGCAATTTGCCACAACACAAACGGGCGAAAGCTTCACCTCCAGTGCTGGCACCAAAGCGGTGGCCGGCACATACAGAATAACCGTAGAAACCCTGGCCAGCAGCCAAACCCGTATTACCACTGGCCAGGCAAGCAAATCCAGCCAAATTGGCAGCGGTGGCGATATCAGCTTTACTTTTGCCAATGGCGAAACAAAAACCCTTAGTTTAAGCAATGGCAGCTCACTGCAAGACGTCGCAGCCGCCATTAACGCTGACCCCGAGCTGGGTATTAACGCCACCATTATTAATGATGGCAACGAAAGCACACCGTTCCGCCTTATGTTTACCACGGCAGAAACCGGCACCGAAGCCGCCATTACCGGCATTAGTGTCAGTGGCAACAGCGAACTTGATGGCTTACTGTCTACCATGACAGAACAACAAACAGCCACGAATGCAAAAATCAGCATCAACGGCCTTGAAATCACCAGCAGCAGCAATACGCTTGAAGATGTGATTGAAGGCGTTACCCTTAATTTAAGCAAGGCCGATGGCGAGGTTCAAACCTTAACCGTTAGCAAAGACGACGACAAGGCGAAAACCGCTATTAAAGAATTTGTTGATGCCTATAATGCGGCACAAAAATTCATTAAATCCAGCACTGCCTACAACGAATCAACCGGTGGCAGCACCCTTAACGGTGACAGCACCACCCGTACGGTACAAACCCGCCTGCGCGATATTTTAAATATCCAGTCAGGCAATGAAAGCATGTTCCACACGCTTAGTGAAATTGGCATCACTACAGAGCTTGATGGCTCATTAAAGCTGGACGAAGCCAAGCTGGACAAAGCCTTAAGCAGCAACCGCGATGACGTCACCAAACTGTTTCAGGGCACCAACGGTATTGCCAGCCGCACGGAAACCATTACCAAGGCCCTTATTAATAGTACCGATGGCATTGTTACAACGGCTAAACAAGGCACCCAAAGAATTATTGATGACCTTGATAAACAGCTTATTCGCAAGCAAGAACAAATTGACGCCAAAATGGAAATTTACCGCCAGCAATTTAGCCAGCTTGATTCACTTATGGCCCAAATGAATTCAACTTCCGAGTACTTGATGCAACAGTTTGCCACCATGAACAACAGCAGCAACACATAATTGTAATAAATAAAAAGGTACACCCATGAATACCGTCAAACCAGTTTACGGCAAAAACCCGGCCAAGGCGTATGCCAAAGTTGGCCTGGAAACCAAAGTACTTTCCGCCTCTCCCGAAGAGCTGGTAACCATTATGCTGGAAGCGGTGCAATCATGCGTTATTCTGGCAAGGCTTTATTTCCAGAAAGGCGATATTGCCAGGCGCGGTGAAAGTATTTCCAAGGCCATCAGTATTATCAAGTCGGGCCTGATTCCCAGCATTGATGAAGATGCCGGTGAAGTTGCCCAAAACATGATTTTAAGTTTTGAACTGATGGCCCGCCATTTACTGCAGGCCAATTTAAAACAGCAGGAAGCCAGCCTGGATACGGTTGAAACGATGCTGAAAGATATTACCGATGCCTGGAAAACCGCCACAGCTACCGCCACAGCAAACGGAAAATAAGGCAATCATTAATCAATAGATGTCATATTGCCCAAAGAGATGAATATGGATAACAGTCTGCAGCAAAGTCAGGCACCCCATGAGCCTGATGCCATTACATTTTACAACCATCTGGCCCGTATCACTGCGCAAATGCAAACCGCAGCCGAGCAGGCCAACTGGGAAGACACCTTAATGTATGGCCAGCGCTATATTCAGGAAGTAGAACTTTTGCGCAGCAAAAAGGTCAAACTTATCATGAAGCAGGAGCATCGTGAAACGTGCTCACGTTTGCTGCGCGACATTCTGCGCAATGACGCGGCGGTTCGTGATGCGGTATCTCCTGAAATGAAACGCCTGTCCCTGCTGCTTTCTACCCGTAATAAACAAAAGCAAATGTTGCAGGCTTATCGGGGCATCCAAAGACAGGCAAGGTAAAATGCAAATATGTCTACTTCCAGCCCGCTAAGCACCCTTCTTGTTCAGCGCCTTGAAACGGCGCTTGGGGTTACTTTGTCTGCGCAGGGACATTTGCAGTCGGCACAAAACCGGCAAAGTATTTTACCTACCGGCCAACCTCCGCGCATCGAGGCCACCGAAGACACCACCAAGGCGCAGGCCCAGGGTGGCAGTTTCCAGTCAGTTGCCAAGGCCCTGCAGGCTAACCCGGCTTTGCAAGCCCGCGCCAGCACCGCTGCCGATGCCGCCGGTTTTTTATTGCAGCGCGGTGCCACACAACCCGCTTCTCCGCCCGAATCCACCTCTACCCGCTGGAGCACTGCTGCCCGCCAGTTAACCCAATGGCTTGAACACTTGCCAACGCAGGCAACACCCTTGCGTAACCCCGGCAATTTGCCGCTTATTCCACAGTCGCCCCGGGTTTTGTTAACGTATTTGGGGCAAGGCCAGCATAATGCGGCGTTATCCGGCAGTGGCACCGCAACGGCAAACCCGCCCGCCAGTGCCAATGCACATCAGGCCGCCCCCCTTATTCCACGTGCCGAAATGATGAACGCCCTGGCCTCCAGCCTGTTTTCATCGGTCATACGGCAAGTGCTGGTACGGGAAATTGGCCAGGCAGGGCTGTCGTATGAAGCCACCTTATGGCAAACCTTAAAAAGCAATGGCAACCTGGCTTCACTGGCACAGCACCCCAAAGCCATTTTGCTGAAACAGCAAGCGGCCCCAGGCCCTACTTTATTTGCACCATCCACGGGGGCCGAGGGGGCCATGCCAACCCTGAACGGGGCTTTGGCCAACCTGGTGCGCCAGCAGCTTGATGCCTACCAGCAGCAGTATATTGTATGGCAGGGCGAGGCCTGGCAGGGCGCGCCCATGACATGGGAAATCCAGAAAGAAAACGCAGCTGCCCTGCCCTTTTTTGCCAGCCCGGAAGAAGCCGGGCAAGAGTCGGACACAGAAGCAAACGATACCCCCAGCGAAGACACGGCCCATACTAACGCTACCGTCCCCTGGATAACAACCCTAACGCTTGATTTACCCCATTTGGGCAAAATGCGCATTCAACTGCAAATTGTGAACGAGCATATCCAGGCACAGTATTTGTTGCTTGACAATCCTATCCTTAAAGACAGGCGAAGTGCCGCTTCTTTGCTTATGGAGCGCATGCCCGAGCTCAAACAGCGGCTTGAGGCCCTGGGCCTGCAACCGCAGGGTTTTGAGATTTTTACCGAACCCAGCCAGCCAAGCCCGCAGCAACCACCCCTTGAAAAGGTAAACGAAAATGCCTTCTAACCTCCCCCCCGACCGTCGCAAATCAGCGGTAACGCTGGCCTATCTGGCAACAGATACGGCTCCCAGGGTAGTGGCCAAGGGTTATGGCAATGTGGCACAAAGTATTATAGAGCTGGCAAAAAAAAATAACGTACCCGTGCATGAGTCTGCCGAGCTGGTATCGTTATTAATGCAGGTAGACCTTGACCAGAAAATCCCGCCACAGCTTTACACCGCCGTGGCCGAACTGCTGGCCTGGATCTATTCGCTGGAAGCCGCTCAAGAAAATTAAATAGGCATGCTGGCTATGGTTTGATAGGCCTGCACCAGCTTGTTGCGTACCTGAATGGCGGTCTGGAACCCGATACTGGCTTTTTGCATGTCTATCATGACATCGTTAAGGGAAATGCCCGGCTGCCCGGCCATGAATTGTTCTGATTTATAAGTGGCCGCTTTTTGGGTGGCGGCAATATCTTTCATGGCGGCACTTAAGGCCGAGGCAAAAGAAGGCGCATCGCCAGAAGCGGCCTGAGCCTGGCTGGCGCTGGCAACCTGCCCCATTGATAGCGGTGTAAGCATGCGGCCGGCACGGGCGCCTTCTGTCAGGGCCTGCATTTGTTGCTGCAGGCCGGCTATACCCGAATGTGTGAGTGGTGAAAGGGGTTGCATAAAACTCTCTTATAAGCAATTTAACATCAATGATACGGTATTGGTTTTTTTTTAATGGCCGGAACAAGCCAAAAAACCCCCGCTTATACCCCTGATTGTTTTAAGCCCCCGCAGGTGATAATGTCTGCCTGGCTTCATTTACTGAAATTTTTGTTGTTTTACATGGTCACTTCTGAATTTGCCTATTGGCATACGGGTCGGTTATTAAGGGCAAGGGGGTCACATGACTAACCTTGAAAAACTGACAGCACGCTTTCCCTTCCTGGAACGTCTGGCTGCCTTGCCACGCCCTGTTTTACTGGGTGCTGCGGCTGGGCTGGTGGCGCTGGTTATTGTTAGCCTGTTATGGCTGCGTGGCCCCGAATACAAAGTCCTGTTTTCCAATTTGCAAGACAAAGACGGCGGCGCCATTGTAAGCGCACTGGGCAAGCTTAATGTACCCTACCGTTTTAACAATAACGGCTCTGCCATTCTGGTACCCGGCGATCAAGTGCATGCAACCCGCATGATGCTGGCCGAACAGGGTCTGCCCCAGGGTGGCGGGGTTGGTTTTGAATTGATGGATAACCCCCAGTTCGGGGCCAGCCAGTTTGCCGAACAGGTAACCTACCAACGTGCCGTTGAAGGTGAGCTGGCCCGCTCAATAGAGGCCATGCATTCCGTGGAAACCGCCCGGGTTCACCTGGCCATTCCAAAGCAAACCCTGTTTGTGCGTGACCGTAAACAGCCTACCGCTTCCGTATTGCTTAATTTAAGCCCCGGCCGCAGCATGACCGACGGGCAAATTGCCGCCATTGCCTGGTTAATCGCTTCCAGCGTGCCGGGCCTGAATGCCGACCAGGTTTCCATTGTTGACCAAAGCGGCCGTTTGCTGTCTTCGGGCGGCAATCTTGATGGCCTCGGGCAGCAACAAACCCATTTAAAATTTACCGAAGAACTTGAGCAACGCCTGGGCGCCCGGATTATTTCCATTTTAACCCCCGTGGTTGGCCGCAATAATGTGCATGCCCAGGTCAGTGCCGAAGTGGATTTTGCCCAGCGTGAACAAACCTCTGAAGTGTACCGGCCCAACCAGAAGCCCGATGAAGCGGCCATTCGCAGCGAACAAACCAATAAAACCGCCCAGGCCGGCAGCCAGACAGCCAGCGGCATTCCGGGTGCGCTTTCCAATGAGCCGCCCAGCCAGCCGGTAGCCCCCATAACGGCCCCCAACCAGGCCGCCAATGCCACCGGCAACCAGCCGGGTGCCGTGGTGCTTAACCCAACCAGCCAAACCCAGAATGCCACCATTAACTATGAGCTGGACCGCACCATCAGCCATATCAAGAATGCGGTGGGTGCCATTAACCGCCTGTCGGTTGCGGTGGTGGTTAATTACACCGAAGATGAAAACGGCACTCCTGCCCCGCTGTCTGCCGAAATCATGCAGCAAATCAACACCCTGGTGCGGGAAGCCATTGGTTTTTCTGCCGAACGCGGTGACAGCCTGAATGTGGTTAACAGCCTGTTTTCTGATGCGGAACCCGCCCTGCCGGTCTGGAAAGACCCCGACATAATCGCACTGGCGAAAATACTGGGGCAATATTTCCTGCTTTTCATTGCCCTTATGCTGATCTGGTTTAAAGGCATCAAGCCTTTCCTGACGGCCCTGCAGCAACAGAAAAAAACCGAGATTGCCAATCAGCAGGCGCTTATCCGTAAAGAAGAAGAGGCCCGCAAAGCCAAGGCCGAAGAACCGGTCAAGCACGACCACTATGAAGACAACCTGAGAGTCGTGAAAGCGCTGGCTGCACAAGACCCGCGCGCGGTTGCCATGGTATTGCGCACCTGGATGAATGAACATGATGGAAAATAAAATGGAACAGTGCGCTGTTCTGCTAATGTCAATTGGTGAAGAAACAGCGGCCGAAGTGTTGAAATACCTGAATTCGACCGAGGTACAGGAAATTGGCGCGGCCATGATTAACGTCAAAAACCTGACACGCAATCATGTCAATGACGTGATGGAACAGTTTCGTAAAGATGCCGACCAGTTCATGTCGGTTAACCTGGCTTCTGAAGAATATATCCGCAATATCCTTAGCAAGGCGCTGGGTGCCGACCGCGCCGCCGGTATCCTGGAAGATATTTTTGACCTGACCAAGCAGGAAAGTGGCATAGAAGCGCTTAACCAGCTGGAACCGGCCAATATTGCCGAGCTGATTGGCGGTGAACACCCGCAAATTATTGCCACCATTATGGTTCACCTGGATCGCGACCTGGCCGCCGACACGCTGGCCCTGCTTACCGAACGGGTGCGCAATGACGTGATTGTGCGTATTGCGACCTTTGGCGGGGTACAGCCCACGGCCCTGCGTGAGCTTACCGAAGTGCTTAATAACATGCTTTCCGGCCAGACTTCCAAGCGCAGCAAAATGGGTGGTATTCGTGCTGCCGCCGAAATTCTTAACACCATGACATCCAACCTGGAAGGCGCCATGGTTGAACACCTGCGTGAACGTGACCCCGAGCTGGCACAGCGCATCCAGGAAGAAATGTTTACCTTTGAAAACATGGCCGACCTTGACGATCTCGCCATCCAGGCCATCCTTAACGAGGTTACCGATAACAATACACTGACACTGGCACTGAAAGGCGCCAGTGAAAGCGTTCGCGAACACTTCTTCAAGAATATGTCCAACCGTGCCGCACAAATGCTGCGCGACGAACTGGAAGACATGCAGAAGGTCCGTGCTTCGGTTGTTGCCGCCGAACAGAAAATCATTATCCAGGTGGCCCGTCGTTTGGCCGATAGCGGCCAGATTACCTTAAGCAAGGTAGAAGACGATGACTACGTCTAATGATAACGGTTTTACCGAAGGCCTGTTAATTGACCCGGTTTTCCGGCAACATGCCGAAGACCGGGCCATAGACGATCCGGCCTGGCAGGCCTGGGGCATGAACCGTATTTTTGATTTGCAGGAGCTGCAAAAACAACAAGAAGCGCAGGCCCTCAAAGCACAGCCCGACCCCGAACAGCTGCGCCTGCAAGAACTGGCGGCCGAACGGCAAAAAACATTAAACCAGGCGCGCGAACAAGGCTATAAAGACGGCCATGCAAAAGGGCTGGCCGAAGGCTTGCAACAGGGACAACAGGAAGGTTACAAGGAAGGTCACCAACAGGGGCTGAATGACGCAAGCGCCCTGACCGCCTCTTACCAGGCCCGTTTGCTGGCCTTGGGTGAAGAAGCGGCCAAACAGTATGCCGGGCTTGAACAAACCATGGGGCAAAGCCTGATTGAACTGGGGCTGTCTATCGCGCGGCATATTATCGGGCAGGAACTGAAGCAACACCCCGAACATATTATTCCCTTGGTAAAACAGGCGATAAGCCAGCCACCCGGCATGCGCGAAGCGATGGAAGTGCGCCTGCATCCCGGTGACCTGGCCTTGATTGAACAAAGCGGGCAAATACCGCCATCCGACCACATCCGCCTGATTGCCGATAACGACATGGCACAGGGCGGCTGGATTGTGCGCACCGCTTACGGTGAAATCAATGCGACCCTGCAAAACCGCTGGGCCCAGGCGGTTGCCAGCCTGGGCATAACACCCGCTTCTGTACCGCCACCCGGCAAGCCCCCGCATGACTAGCCCTGCCCATGCCCCTTCTGCTGAAACCGGCCAAACGCTTGCCAGCAAGCCAAGTGGCGTTGCCGCCTGGCAAAAGCAGCTGGCCAGCAGCGCCGCCCGCATTGTCAACAGCCCGCAGCAAACCAGTATCGGGCTTATCACCCGGGCAACCGGGCTGGTGCTGGAGGCCTCCGGCCTGACCTTGCCGGTGGGGGCTGCCTGCCGCATCCAGAAGCAGCCCAATGTCTGGGTTAATGCCGAGGTGGTGGGGTTTCATGACAAGACGCTGTATTTAATGCCTTATGAAGACATTTCCGGCCTGCCGCCCAACGCCCGGGTAGAGGCCCTGGAAGGTGTGCTACCCCCACGGGTAAAAGCCAGTGAGGCAGATGATGACAGCCCCGATACGCTGGGCCGCAAAAGCGGCCAAACCCTGCCGGTTGGCAATGGCTTGCTGGGCCGGGTGCTGGATGCCCGTGGCAAGCCCCTTGATCATTTAGGCCAGTTAAGCAATAGCTGGACGGCCCCCCTGGCAGCCACTCCCATCAACCCGCTTGACCGTGCCCCTATTGATACCCCCCTTGATGTGGGGGTCAGGGCCATTAACAGCCTGTTAACCGTGGGCCGTGGCCAGCGCATGGGGCTGTTTGCCGGTTCGGGCGTGGGCAAGTCGGTGCTGCTGGGCATGATGGCCCGCTACACCAAGGCCGATATTATTGTGGTGGGCCTGATTGGTGAACGGGGCCGGGAGGTCAAGGAGTTTATTGAACAGAACCTGGGTGCCGATGGTATGGCACGCTCTATTGTGGTGGCCGCCCCGGCGGATGTTTCGCCTTTGCTGCGAATCCAGGGCTGCCTGTATGCCACCCGGCTGGCCGAGTTTTTTCGGGACCAGGGCAAACATGTGCTGCTGATTATGGATTCCTTAACCCGTTATGCCATGGCCCAGCGGGAAATTGCGCTGGCTATTGGCGAGCCGCCCGCCACCAAGGGCTATCCGCCCTCGGTGTTTGCCCGCCTGCCCGCCCTGGTGGAACGGGCCGGTAACGGTAAAGAGCACAATGGCGTGACCAGTGGCTCAATCACCGCTTTTTACACGGTTTTAACCGAAGGCGACGACCAGCAAGACCCGGTGGCCGATGCCGCCCGGGCGGTACTGGACGGCCATATCGTACTGTCGCGCCAGCTGGCTGAAACCGGCCACTACCCGGCCATTGATATAGAAGCCTCTATTTCCCGGGTCATGAATGCGGTGGTTGACAAGGCCCATTTTGTGCGCGCACGCAAATTCAAGCAAATGTATTCCCTGTACCAGCGCAACCGTGATTTGCTGGCGGTTGGCGCCTATAAAAAAGGCAATGACCCTGAAATTGATATGGCGATTGAACGCTACCCTTTCCTGCGCAATTTTTTAATGCAGGAAATTGAAGAATCGGCCAGCATGGAAGCGTCGGGACAGGCGCTTGGCAGTCTTTTTGCGGACCTGAAACTATGATAGTCTTTTATGTATGCTTAAACTGGAGTGACGGGCATGTCATCTAACAACAAAACGTTTGAGATGTTGCATGAACTGGCGCAACGCAAGCTTGATGACGCGGGCAAGGCCGTTGGCGCAACCGAGGCCAGCATTACCCAGGCCCGTAAACAGCTTGAAATGTTAAGCGGCTATAAAGCCGATTACCTTCAAAAGCTGCAGGCCCGTTTGCAGGAAGGGATGAATTCCACGCAATATATCAATTTCCAGAATTTCATTACCACCCTTGATGAAGCCCTGATTCAACAGCATGGCATGATTACGCAACTTGAAAAGCAGGCGGAACAGGAACGGGCGCAATGGCTTGAAATGCGTCGTGAAACCAAATCCATCAACAGCCTGATAGAACGCAACTACCGGCAGCAGCTTATCCACAGCAACCGGCAAGAGCAAAAAATGAATGATGAATTCGCTGCCCGTGCCTACCGCGCACAACAGCTCGCACGCAACAGAAGCCGCTAACTTTATTGGTATTGACC
>JAAYHN010000016.1 GCA_012735395.1 Alcaligenaceae bacterium
GATTGCCTTCCGGGTCACGGCAATAAATGGAAACGGCATTACCGTGTGTAACGCATTGAACATCACTGATATCGCCATGCTGCCTGGCACGGGAATAAAAACGGCGCAGGTTATCCAGGTTGGGCACCCGGAAAGAAATTTGGTTTATCAGGTTGAAAGACAGGTTTTCAGGGCGGCCGGTTGCCAGCACGAACTGATGATGCTCTTTAGGGTCACGACTTAAGAAAATCAATTGCACATGCCCCAGATCACCCCGATCGGTTTCCGTAAACTCAAAAACCTCTTTATAGAAAGCACCCATTTTTTCCAGGTCGTGTACATAAATACCAAGATGGCTGAGTGAAAGCTGAATATTGTCTTGCGATTGTGTCATTTTTGCCTCCAGAACAAAATATCATATAAGAATAATTTGATGAAAAATAATTAATTTAAATTGATGTTTTTATTATATTATGATAACTTAACAAATATCAATACTTATTTTATAAAACGTTGACAAGGAGACAAACGTGACTCTCAAAATTAAATCCCTCTCTAAAAAAATCTGTGCCGGACTGGGCATTAGTCTGATCGCATTCAGCGCACAGGCAGCTTACCCCGAGCGGCCTATCCGTATCATTACCCCTTTTGCCCCTGGCACAGGGCCTGATACCAACGCACGGGAAGTGGCCAATGAATTGCAGAAAAACCTGGGCGTCAGTGTCATTATCGACAACAAACCCGGTGCTTCCGGCGCCATTGGCAATGCGGCTGCGGCACAGGCCAAACCCGATGGTTATACGCTATTGATTGGTTCAACCAGTACCCTTTCCATCCACCCCCATCTTTATTCTAAAAAATCTTATGATATTGAAAAGGATTTCATTCCTGTCAGTTTACTGGGTGCCATGAACACCGGTTTAATTGCCAGCCCCACAAGCAAAGTGGCTGACGTTAAAGACATGATTGAAAAACTGAAAACCGATCCAGGCAAATACAATATTGCCACCATGGGGCTGGGCAGTTACTCTCACCTTTCCGGTGAATGGTTTGGCTTTGCCAGCAATACCAAACCTGTTTTCATTCCCTATAGCACCACCAGCCCTTTTGCCGACTTAATGGCTGGCCAGGTAGATTTCCTGTTTGACGCCCTGCCCGCTGCGGCCGGTGGTATCCAAACCGGCAAACTGAAACTGTTGGCTATTACCGGTAATGAGCGTCACCCCAGCTTCCCCGATATACCTACCTTCCAGGAAATTGGCATAGAGAACTTTGATCCTGCCGGATGGCAAGGCTTACTGGCTCCGGCAGGCACACCTGATGACGTTATCAAGGTGCTGGGTGAAGCGATGCAAAAAGTCAATGACAATAAAGAACTGGCCGAGCGCTGGGAAAAAACCTATATTGGCAAACTGGTAGGCAGCACGCCGGAAGAATTCAAGACATTTATTTCTGAAGACAGTGCCAAATGGAAAAAAGTGATTGATCGCGCTGAAATCAAGCTGGATTGATTGGCGCATTTGGACAGTATTGTTTTAATGCACATGCTCGTATGCATTCCCACGCGGGAGCTGAACTGCCCCCCTAAAGTTGAATAGGTGTCCAACTTTAGGGGGGCAGTTCAGAGCGTTGGGAACGAGTTAACTTTGAAGCAAGGAAAAAAGCGGAGTGATCGTTCAGGTGCAGTTACTTCGGCGCGAAGCGGCGTCGGAGCAAAGCTGAATGATCACTCCGCTGCCACAAAAGAATCCGGGTTTTAGAAGCTGCCTGGTTTTTTAACTGTCCAACCTTAGGGGGCAGTTCGGGGCACGGGAACAAGGCTGTGCGTTATTTACCAAAATCCAGGCTGGTTTGCGGCTCGAACTCTTCGCCCAGCACCGGTTGCTCGGGCTCATGCGTTTGCATGACTTCCAGCTGCACCGTATTAACCGGTACGCAACAACAAGGCAAAACCTCATTGCGTGACACATACGCCAATGGTTCTGTTAAATAGCGAACCTCGCCGGCCAACAGCCGGGTACGGCAAGAACCGCAATAACCCGACCGGCATTGGTACTCTACCTCATGCCCGGTTCTTTCCAGCCCCTCCAGCAAAGACTCGCCCTCAAGCAAATCAAAGCTGGTATCCAGAGTAACAACAAGGGTCATAATTCAAACTGTTGTAATGCGTCGGCATTGACCTCGGCATCAATCTGGCCAATCAGGTAAGAACTGATTTCAACTTCCTGCGGTGCCACCTGGACGTTATCGGAAGACAGCCAGGCATTGATCCAGGGGATAGGATTCTGTTTGCTGCCGGCAAATGCGGGCTCAAGGCCAACCGCCTGCATGCGCAGATTGGTAATATACTCTACATACTGGCACAGGATATCTTTGTTCAACCCGATCATGGAACCGTCTTTAAACAGATACTCGGCCCATTCCTTTTCCTGGATGGCCGCTTTTTTAAACAGGTCAAAACAATCCTGGTGGACTTCTTTCGCTATTTCGGCCATTTCCGGGTCATCGTCACCGCTGCGCAGGATATTCAGCATATGCTGCGTACCCGTTAAGTGAAGGGCCTCGTCGCGTGCAATCAGTTTAATGATTTTGGCATTGCCTTCCATTAACTCACGCTCGGCAAACGCAAAAGAGCAGGCAAAACTGACATAAAAGCGAATGGCTTCCAGTGCATTGACCGCCATCAGGCACAGGTACAGCTGTTTTTTAAGCTCGCGCAGGCTGACCTTGACCACTTTACCGTTAAGGTTATGCTCACCCTCGCCAAAAAGGTTATGCAGCTGTGTTAATTTAATTAAATCATCGTAATACATTGAAATATCGCGGGCACGGTCAAGAATATGCTCGTTTACCACGATATCATCAAAAACCATGGACGGATTCGTGACAATATTACGGATAATATGTGTGTACGAACGGGAATGGATCGTTTCAGAAAACGACCAGGTTTCAATCCAGGTTTCCAGTTCGGGAATGGAAACCAGTGGCAGCAAAGCCACATTCGGGCTGCGTCCCTGGATGGAATCAAGCAAGGTTTGATATTTCAGGTTACTGATGAAAATATGCTTTTCATGCTCGGGCAAGGCAGCGTAATCGATACGGTCCTGAGAGACATCAACCTCTTCGGGGCGCCAGAAAAACGATAGCTGTTTTTCAATCAGTTTTTCAAAAATTTCATACTTCTGCTGGTCATAACGGGCCACGTTCACAGGCTGGCCAAAGAACATGGGCTCTTTCAGCGGATCATTGGCTGTTTGACAAAAGGTACTATAAGACATACTTGTTTACTCTGTTAAAACGGCTTAAATTTTGCAGGCACCACCGGCACAATCATCAGCAGCCTGGGCATCATCAGCACCATCACGGGTATTTTGGTAATACAGTGTTTTTACACCATATTTATAGGCAACCAGCAAATCTTTCAGTAACTGGTTCATGGGCACGCGACCATTCGGGAAACGGGCCGGATCATAATTGGTATTGGCAGAAATGGATTGGTCAACAAATTTCTGCATAATACCCACCAGTTGCAAATAGCCATCATTGCCCGGCATATCCCACAGCAATTCGTATTTGTCTTTCAGGCGTTCGTATTCGGGCACGACCTGTTTCAGGATACCGTCTTTGGAGGCTTTCACACTTACCAGCCCACGCGGAGGCTCAATGCCATTGGTGGCATTGGAAATCTGGCTGGAGGTTTCTGAAGGCATTAGGGCTGTCAAGGTTGAGTTGCGCAAACCATATGTTGTAATGTCTTTGCGCAGCCCTTCCCAATCAAGATGTAAAGGTTCCTGGCAAATACCATCCAGATCTTTTTTATAGGTATCAATGGGCAAAATGCCTTTTGAATAGGTGGTTTCATTGAAAGCCGGGCAAGCCCCATATTCTTTGGCCAGCTCAACCGATGCCTGTAACAGATAGTACTGGATGGCCTCAAAGGTACGGTGCGTTAATGCATTACCGCTGCCATCAGAATATTTGGCATTATTCTTGGCCAGATAATAGGCATAGTTAATGACGCCAACACCCAAAGTACGGCGGTTCATGGTAGCGATTTGTGCCGCCTTGATTGGGTAATCCTGGTAATCAAGCAGTGCATCAAGTGCCCGCACAACCAGATTGGACAGGTTTTTCAATTCATCCAGGGACTCGATTGCCCCCAGGTTAAATGCAGACAGGGTACAAAGCGCGATTTCACCGTTTTCATCATTGATATCATTCAATGGCTTGGTGGGCAAAGCGATCTCCAGACACAGATTGCTTTGACGGATTGGCGCCACGGTTGGATCAAACGGACTGTGGGTGTTGCAATGGTCTACGTTCTGGATATAAATGCGGCCGGTTCCTGCACGTTCCTGCATCATCAGGGAGAATAAATCGACTGCCTTGACCGTGCGCTTGCGAATGGCAGGGTCGTTTTCGTATTTTTCGTACAGGCTTTCAAACAGGTTCTGGTCTTCGAAGAAAGCATCGTATAAACCGGGAACGTCCGAGGGAGAGAACAGGGTTATATCGCCCCCTTTAATTAAACGCTGATACATTAAACGGTTGATTTGCACACCATAATCCATATGACGCACACGGTTTTCTTCTACACCACGATTGTTTTTAAGCACCAGCAAAGATTCAACTTCCAGGTGCCAGATAGGATAGAACAAAGTAGCCGCACCACCACGCACCCCGCCTTGCGAGCAGCATTTGACCGCTGTCTGGAAGTGTTTGTAAAAAGGAATACAACCGGTATGCTGGGCTTCACCACCACGGATTGCGCTGCCAACGGCACGGATACGCCCGGCATTAATACCAATGCCGGCTCGCTGCGACACATAACGCACAATGGAGCTGGTAGTGGCATTAATGGAGTCGAGGCTGTCGCCACATTCGATTAAAACGCAAGAGCTGAACTGGCGGGTTGGCGTGCGCACACCCGACATAATAGGTGTAGGCAAAGAAATCTTGAAGGTTGAAATGGCATCGTAGAAGCCTTTCACGTATTCAAGACGGGTTTCTTTGGGATACTTGGAAAACAGGCAGATGGCCACCAGAATATACAAAAATTGCGGGCTTTCATAAATTTCATGGGTAACCCGGTTTTGAACCAGATATTTACCCTCAAGCTGTTTGACGGCCCCATAGGAAAACTCCATATCGCGCCAGTGATCGATATAACCGTCGATCTCGTCAAGCTCTTCTTTGGAATAATCTTCCAGGATATGGGCATCGTACTTTTCCATTTCGACCATTTTTTTAACATGGTCGTACAGTTTTGGCGGATCAAATTCACCAAACGCTTTTTTGCGCAAATGGAAAATAGCCAGGCGGGCTGCCAGATATTGGTAATCTGGCGTTTCTTCGGAAATTAGATCGGCCGCTGCCTTGATAATGGTTTCATGGATATCGTCGGTGCGTATGCCATCATAAAACTGGATGTGCGAACGCAGCTCAACCTGGGAAACAGAAACATGATCCAACCCTTCAGCAGCCCATGTAACTACACGGTGGATTTTATCCAGATTCAGTGGTTCTTTTTCACCACTGCGCTTGGTGACCAAAAGGTTTTTATTCATGTGTTTTCCCGAAAAATCGTTAAAAAAATATTTTCCGCTTACTGACTGACCAGCCCAAAAGGCTGGATTTACTTTGGAGTGGATTTATAAAATGCAATAGCCATCTTCATTGTATTTGGACAAAACAGTAAAGACAGCTATTTCTTTGAAAATTCTATATTTAGTAAGAGGATACAAGCAAGGACACAATATATAGTATAAAGGTAAGTTTTTCAAGCTGCCCCGAAAGGCCTGTTTGTTGATGCAATTAATTGATATAAAAGATCAATTTCAAAGAAAAAACAGATAATAATTTTTTGTAAATTTTTTGTCTGTGAATTTCTGCGACAGAATTATGACACTCAACCCACCAGTTCAAATGCGCGTCCGATCAAGTCTGCCTTGTTCTCTGCCAGCAACTGCGGGTCTGACAAAGCCCGGCGCCACAACCGGGCCCCTTTTTGCCCGTTCACCAGGCCCAGCATGGGCTTGACCACCAGCCGCAGTGGCACACCCTGCGCCACTTCCTGCCGGGCATAAGCCATCATGGCCACCACCACTTCTTCATTGGACAGCACCGGGGTTTCCGGCCATAACAGTTGGCTGGCCTCACGCAACAGATAAGGCTCATGCCAGGCCGCGCGCCCTACCATGACCCCGTCAAACTCATTGGTTTTATCATGGATTTGCCGGACTTCATTCAGGCCGCCATTAAGCACAAACAGGGCATCGGGGAAATCCTGCTTCAGCTGGCTAACCACCTCATAGCGCAAGGGAGGAATTTCCCGGTTATCTTTGGGTGACAGGCCTTTAAGCACGGCATTACGCGCATGGGCCACAAACACCCGGCAACCCGTTTCATAAACCAGCCCGACAAAATCGCGCACGAAAGCATACGATTCGTTGTAATCAAGCCCCAGACGATGCTTGACCGTAACCGGAATATCCACGGCATCTTGCATGGCCTTGATGCAATCGGCCACCAGTTTGGGTTCGGACATTAAACAGGCGCCAAACGCCCCTTTTTGCACCCGTTCGGAAGGACAGCCACAATTCAGATTGATTTCATCATAGCCCCACTCCTGCCCCAATCTGGCACAATGCGCCAGCGCATCGGGCTCACTGCCACCCAGTTGCAAGGCAACCGGATGCTCGGGTTCATTGAATTTCAAATGACGGGCAATATCACCATAAACCAAGGCACCGGTGGTAATCATTTCGGTATACAACAAAGCCCGTGGCGCCAGCAAGCGATGAAAAAAACGGCAATGCCGGTCGGTGACATCTATCATGGGCGCAACCGATAAACGCCAGGCATCGTTACCCCCGGCGTAAAAGCCTTTTAGCAGTGTATTGCTTTCCTGCCTATTTTTTATTGTGTCCATATAAGCTGTTTGACCTTGACCTGACATTTAAAATTGCTTCACTGCTGGATTCCAATGATTTTTTCAATTCATTGAATTTTTTAAGTACATCCGACTTATACGCAACCCCCAGCAACACGGGTACGTCATCTGCACTTAACACGGGCAGACGCTCACCATTAAAAGAGACGAAATGCTCTTGCACCTCGCCAAGTGACATATCCGGCCTTAAGGTGGTTAAATAAGAACGATTGACCAGCTCGCCCGACAAGGGAGCGGTCAAATCATTGCCCGACAGCAGAAAACTGCTAATGTCCTTATGCGCGATTACCCCTTGATATTCGTTTTTTTCATTCACAACATAAATAAAACGCACGCCATATTCAATAAACATATCAAGGGCATTTTGTACGGTCTGATCCAGCCTTATTACCGTATTGGCCGGGCTGACCAGCTTTGCCAGCGTCATGGTACGCAAGCGGTAACGCAGCAAAATATCATTTTCACGGGACTCGGTAACCGCATACATCACTGAACCGGCAATGCCCTTGGAAGTAAAATAGGCAAAAACCGAGGCCAGCATGAGAGGCAGTATTATAGTATAACTATTGGTCATTTCAAAAATCATGAGAATGGCCATTAAAGGAGCGCTGGTGGCCGCCGCCATAAACGACCCCATACCCAACAGCACAAACAGGGCCGTATTGGCCTGTATGCCGGGTACAAACAGGCTTAGCAACTGCAAAAACAGCAGACCCAACGCGCCGCCCACAAACATGACCGGTGTAATAACCCCACCTACCGCACCAGAGCCCACCGTAATACTGGTTGCCAGGATTTTGGCCAGCAACATGGCCAGCACCGCTGTCCAGACCCAGTGATCCTGTAAAAAAGAATCCAGGATGCTATAGCCATTACCCGCCACCCTTGGCTCGAACAGGGAGAACAGGCCCAACACCAAACCACCCAAAGCCAGGCGCAATGGCAAACCCAGGCCGGTGCTGCGGAAAAGCCGCTTGACCAAATCAAGAAAACGCAAAAACTGGGGGGCCAGCAAACCGGACAGCACACCCATTAAGGCCGCAAAAAACAGGACGGCCAAAGAGTTGTAACCCCATTCCGGCAAGGTATACATGACATGGTAAAAGCCCAATGCCCGCATGGTAATATTGGCTGAAGCGGCAGCCAGCAACAATGGCCCCAGAATATGCATGGACATGCTGCCCAATACGATTTCCGCCACGAACAGGGCCCCGGCAATGGGGGCATTATAGGCAGCCGAAACACCGGCCGCCGCACCACAGGCAACCAGCAAACGCAGCTGGACGGCACTGAAAGAAAAAAAGCGCCCAAAGGCCGACGCCCCCATGGCAGCAAGGTGAATCATGGCCCCTTCCCGGCCAATTGAACCACCGGTGGCAATCACACTAAGGGAAGACAGGATTCTTAAACTACCCTGACGCAATGACAAACGCCCGTCACCAATGGCCACCGCTTCCATGTAGTCCGAGTTGGTATCAACCTTCAGGCGGGAAGCCAGCCACAGCAGCACCCCTGCCAGCAGGCCGCCCAGCGTGGGGTAAATAATCCGTTCATAACCTGACCAGCTGCGCGTAACGGCAACAATGGAGCCACTTTGCCCGGATAGCAGAAGTTGGATCTGGTGAATGCCCCAATAAAATGCAATGGTGGCCAGCGCCCCCAGTACCCCCATTAGCAACGCCCAAACCAGCATGGCCGGCTGGCTGGCCGACCACTGTCTTTTTTCATGCGGCTGCCTGAATCTGCTCAGGTAATTTCGAAGGCTCATAGGATGGGAAATGACGGGCGTAAAAAATGATTATAACTAAACATAATTTGCCTACCCCCTTACATGCGCATGGTTTATTTTTATAAGCCTCAAATCAATGTACCATTGAGGCTATATAGTGGACTAAAATACACGTCATCTGCTTAACCTTTACCTGTGATATATACCTGATATGGCTGTTTTTACAACTTTAACCCTTCCTGAAACTGAAGCATTCCTGACTGAATATGATTTGGGAGAACTTGTTTCCCTCAGGGGCATTACGGCAGGTATAGAAAACACCAATTATTTTCTTACCACCACCAAAGGCGAATATGTCTTAACCATATTCGAAGTGCTTACCCACGAACAGCTACCCTTTTACATAGAGCTGATGCATCACCTTGCCAGCCAGGGCGTGAAAGTTCCCATGCCGCAAACCCGCAAAGACGGCAAACGCATTGGTACATTAAAAAACAAGCCAAGCTCTGTTGTCACACGCCTGTCTGGCGGCTATGAAGCCTCGCCGGGCATCAAGCACTGCATTATTGCGGCACAAACCCAGGCCCAGGCCCATTTGGCCGCTGCCAGCTTCCCTGTCAGGCAACCCAACTTGCGGGGCCTTGACTGGTGGCAGGCCACCTACCCCAGCATCGAACCTTTTCTTGACAGTGAATTAAAGCAGCTATACCAAACTTCATTGAATGAGCAAATCCAAACCCAGGGGTCTGCCCTTTGGCAAAACCTGCCAGAAGGTCCCTGCCATTGTGACATGTTCCGCGACAACGTCCTGTTTGACGGCACCTTTGAAAACCCGGTCATGGGCGGTGTGATTGATTTTTACTTTGCCGGCTGTGACAAATGGATTTTTGATGTTGCCGTGGCGGTCAATGACTGGTGCATTGAACGGGAAACCGGTGCCTTGCGTACAGAACATGCACAAGCCTGGCTACAGGCCTATCATCAGATACGTCCCTTCACGGCAGAAGAGCGTGAAGTATGGCCGGTGGCATTAAGGGCTGCCGCACTGCGTTTCTGGACATCCAGGCTATATGATTTTTTCATACCCAGACCGGCGCAAACCCTTAAACCGCACGACCCGACCCATTTTGAACGTATTCTCAAGCAGCGTACCTATTCAACCATTCCAGCGTTACCTTAAATATCATGCAAGCAGCCAAACTACCATTTTCTGCAGGACTACAATGGGTACAGCGTGCATTCAGCCTGTTCCGGAAACAGCCTTTGGCCTTGCTGGCGCTGACTTTCATTATTAATTTTGTCAGCCAGATCCTGATTGTGCTTCCCTTGATCGGGCTGCCCCTGTTTATTGTCAGCATCCCCATTTCAAGCCTTATTATTGTGAGTGCCTGCCGCTCTATTGAAGCCAGCAACAAGGTTATTCCGGCCGAATGGGTCATGCACCTGAAAAAACCGGATGTTATCCGCCGGCTGGCGCTGGTGGGCTTTCTGTATGCCAGCGTTTTTTTGCTTATTACCTTCCTCACGATTTACCCCACCATAAGTGCGCTAAGCGACGAGGACATGCAAAAAATAACCCGTCTTTTCACAGACCCGCAGTATTCCCTTGGCATTAACGACATTCCCACTTTTTCTGTCAGTATTGCGCAATATGTATTGGGCCCCGCCTTTATTTTCCTGGCCTCACTAACTTTCTGGCATGTGCCCCAGTTAATTGGCTGGGAAAACATGAGTGTTAAAAAAGCCCTGTTTTTCTCCTTGGTTGCCTCTTGGCGTAATAAACTGGCCTTTATTGTTTATTTTTCCATTTGGGCTATTTTAATATATGTTGGCCGCTATCTCCTGGCAGACTTGTTGTTAATGATGGGCTTGCCCATTGTCGTGGTTGCAGCCATTGCACAAATTGTCATGGTTATTATTGTTACCAGCATGTATTGCGGCTTTTATTCCAGCTATGTTGCCATCTTTGGCTCACCCGGCATACGAACCGTTTAATTTTAAAATTCAGTCTTTATATAAACTTGAACTCCAGGGGTTTTCATGATTAAAAGAATAGTCATTTCCGGTTTTCTGATAGGCTCACTCAGTGCTTGTGAAGGCATGAACACGGCCGGTATGGTTAACGCCGCTTCATCCTTGTTTCAGGCGGCCAGCATTAGCGATACTGAAATCCAGACACTGGCCGTACGCTCCCAACAAGAGCTCGACCAGCAAAACACCATTGCGGGCAGCAATAACAGCTACACCGTACGCCTTAATAAAATTACCCGCAACCTGAAGTCGTATAACGGCCAGGCACTTGATTATAAAGTTTACCTGAACCAGGAAGTAAATGCCTTTGCCCTGCCCAATGGCAGCATCCGGGTTTATTCTGGCTTAATGGACAAAATGACCGACCCCGAACTCCTGTTTGTTATTGGTCATGAAATTGGCCACGTCATGAACGGGCACTCAAAATCACAGGCCCGTACCAACCTGCTTACACTGGCGGCACGCCAGGCAGGGGCAGCCAGTGGCAACTCAATTGTTGCCTCGTTATCGGGCAATGAAATCGGTACCCTGGCGCATAACCTGGTTAATGCCCAATACTCGCAATCCCATGAACTGGATGCCGATTCATTCGGCCTGAAAGTATTACAGGAAAACAATTACGATAAATCACACGCCGTCAGTGCCCTGCGCAAACTGGGTGGCGGTGGTGGCGGGTTCTTCTCCACCCACCCCGACTCTGCCAAACGGGCAGACCGTATAGAAAAGATGTAATAAAAATGGCCACATAATGTGGCCATTTTTATGAGCTGGATAGCTCTTTCCTACTTCTTAAAGGAAACTGTTGGCAAGACAAAAACTGTCTTGCCTTTTTTACCGGTAATTACAGCGCATTAACCAGTTCTGGTACAGCAGTGAACAAGTCGGCAACCAGACCGTAATCGGCCACACCAAAAATAGGTGCTTCTGCGTCTTTGTTGATGGCCACAATCACTTTAGAGTCTTTCATGCCGGCCAAATGCTGGATCGCACCGGAAATACCAATTGCCACATACAGTTGTGGGGCAACGATTTTACCGGTTTGGCCAACCTGCCAGTCGTTAGGCGCATAGCCTGCATCAACGGCTGCACGTGAAGCGCCCAGCGCCGCACCCAGTTTGTCTGCCAATGGATCAAGGATCTTGAAGTTTTCTGCACTACCCATACCACGACCACCGGAAACGATGATGCTGGCAGCGGTAAGTTCAGGGCGGTCGCTTTTTGCAACATCACGGCCAACGAATGAAGACAGGCCGGAATCTGCAACCGCAGCCACTGTTTGAACGGCGGCAGAACCACCTTCAGCGGCAACCGCGTCAAAAGCGGTTGTACGAACGGTAATTACTTTTTTGGCATCGGCAGACTGCACGGTAGCAATAGCATTACCGGCATAAATAGGACGCTGGAATGTATCTGCGGATTCGATAGCGATAATGTCTGAAATTTGGGCTACGTCCAGTTTGGCAGCTACGCGGGGCGCAACGTTTTTACCGGATGCGGTCGCAGGAAACAGAATGTGGCTGTAATCGCCAGCAACGGCCAGAACCTGCTCGGCCACGTTTTCAGCCAGTGCATCGGCCAATTGTGGGGCATCAGCCAACAAGACTGAGCTGACACCGGCCACTTTGGCAGCCTGATCGGCAACGGCCTGTGCACCGCTACCGGCAACCAGTACGTGAATATCGCCACCAATTTTTGCTGCTGCTGCAACGGTATTTAAAGTAGCTGCTTTTAATTCTGCATTATCGTGTTCAGCAATAACCAAGATTGTCATATTAAATCACCTTCGCTTCATTCTTTAATTTGTCTACCAATGCGGCCACGTCAGGTACGGTAATACCCGCTTTGCGTGCTGGTGGTTCGGCCACTTTCAGTGTTTTGATACGTGGGGTTACATCAACGCCCAGATCTTCTGGCGTGAAGGTATCCAGCTGTTTTTTCTTGGCTTTCATGATGTTTGGCAGTGTCACGTAACGTGGCTCGTTCAGGCGCAGGTCGGTCGTGATAATGGCTGGCAGTTTAACCGAAATGGTTTCCAGGCCGCCGTCAACTTCACGGGTGACTTTGGCGTGATCGCCTTCAATTTCAACTTTGCTGGCAAAGGTAGCCTGTGGCCAGCCCAGCAAGGCAGCCAGCATCTGGCCGGTTTGGTTGGCGTCATCGTCGATGGCCTGTTTACCCAGGATAACCAGCTGGGCCTGTTCTTTTTCGGTAACTGCTTTAAGCAATTTGGCAACGGCCAATGGCTGAAGCTCAGTATCAGTCTGAACCAAAGCGGCACGATCGGCACCAATGGCCATTGCTGTACGCAATGTTTCCTGGCACTGAGCCACACCGCAAGAAACCGCAACCACTTCAGTCACAACACCTTTTTCTTTCAACCGTGTTGCTTCTTCAACAGCGATTTCATCAAAGGGGTTCATTGACATTTTTACATTCGCAATATCAACCCCGGTTTGATCCGACTTAACGCGTACCTTGACGTTATAATCAACGACGCGCTTTACAGGTACTAATACCTTCATCCAAGTATCTCCTTATAGGCAAACATATTGCCATAAAAAATAAAACCTATTTATTCTACAATGTAGTTCTATCTAAGTTAATCGATTTTCATATTACTGACTATTTTTCTTTACTTAAGACCAGTTTCTGTTTTTATAAACTAGCCAGTGCCTTGATATGTGCGGTGACACTCCTTCCCAGTGCCGATAAACTGTAACCTCCTTCTAAAAAACTGATTATCCGGCCCTTTGCAAATTTGCCGGCCACTTCCATAAGCCGCTCGGTAATCCAGACATAGTCTTTTTCAACCAGATCAAGCTGCCCCATTTCATCTTCACGGTGGGCGTCAAAACCGGCGGAAATAAGTACCAGCTCGGGTTCGAATTCATTTAACGCCGGCAACCAGCGGTTAAGCACGATGTCCTGGATCACATCGTTTTTGGTAAAGGCCGGCACCGGGGTATTAAGCATATTGGGGGCCACATTGTTAATACCGCAATCGGGGTACAACGGATATTGAAAAAAGCTGCACATGAGTACATGCGGATCATTTTTGAAAATGTCTTCGGTACCGTTGCCATGATGTACGTCAAAATCAATCACCGCTATTTTTTTAATATTGTATTTTTCTATCGCATAACGGGCCGCCACCGCCAGGTTATTAAAAAAACAAAAACCCATGGCACGGCCGCGTTCTGCGTGATGCCCCGGTGGCCGTACCGCACAAAAAGCATTTTGCGCCCTGCCCGCCATGATTTCATCAACCGCCAACAACCCGGCACCCGCTGCAGAATAAGCCGCACGCAATGTATGCGGGTTCATACTGGTTTCTTCGTTATCAATGCTGAAGTACCCTTCTTCTGGCAAATGCCCTTTAAGGTAAGAGAGGTAATCGGGAGTATGCACTCTTAATAAATCAGCATCGCTGGCATTGGGTGCCTCGAGATGGGTGAGGCACGATGACACGCCACTGGCCAGCAGGCGATCATTGATTTCATCCAGCCTGGCTGGCGATTCCGGATGCCATTTTTGCATCATGTGCAAGCGGCAATTCGGGTGCGTAATATATAAAGTCTCCACGTTCAACTCTCTGATTGAATATTTATAATGTTTAAAATAAGCAAGCTTCAGTTGTTTTACTGAATCTTTACAATCTAACATATTTCAACATGATAGACTGTGCTTGATTTATTTTTTGCCAAATCAAATTCTGTGAGCCGTACCAATGCTGTTTACCGCAATTTTTACCCAACCCTTATTTGCAGACAAACCCTCATGTTAAAAGTAAAAAACCTGGCTACCTTTATTGCAAGTACCTTGCTTTTAACGGCTTGTGCCAGCCCCAACCCCATTGATACCAAACCGGCCTCTTCAGCCCCCAGTGGCCAGAAAAGCGGCTGGGAAGTTGAAAACTCACCACTTTCCGCCAACCCCGCCCAATTCATACAACAGGTGTCACAACGTTATGGCATTCCCGAGGCGCATGTTGGCAAACTGCTGAACAACGCCCAGTACAATAACCAGGTAGCCCGCCTTATCATGCCCCAAGGCCCCACAGGGCGCATCAAACGGGTATGGCCAAGCTACCGGGCCCGCTTTGTTGAACCTGTGCGTATCCGTGAAGGTACCGCTTTCTGGAATGCCAACCGCAACATCCTGACCCAGGCCGAACAGCAATACGGTGTGCCCGCAGCCATTATTGCCAGCATCATTGGCGTGGAAACCGTTTATGGCCGCATCATGGGTTCTTTCCGCATGCTTGATGCCCTTTATACACTGGGCTTCAATCACCCTGACCGGAACCGTCCCGAAAAAAGCCAGATGTTCCGTAACCAGTTAGCCGCCTTAATTAACCTTGACTACCAGAGCAGGCTAAACGCACTAACGGAAGAAGGCTCATTTGCCGGCGCCACCGGCATGCCCCAATTCATGCCAATCAGTATCCTTCATTACGCCGTTGATGGTGACAGAAACGGCAAGATTGATTTGCGTTACAGCACACCCGATGCCGTTATGTCTGTTGCCAACTTTCTGGTTAAACATGGCTGGCAAAAAAACACCCCGGTTTTTGCACCCGTGAAACTGCCGGCCAACCCCGCCGGCCTGGTTGATGGCGGGCTGGAACCTTATTTAAGCTGGCAGGAACTACAGGCAAAAGGCGCTACTCTTTCAGGCAACAGCCGCAATAACGCATGGAAAAACGGTAAGAAACTGGGCATCATCAACCTGGCAGATGAAATTCGCAATCATACTGAATACAGAACGGCCACCCCCAATTTCTTTGCCATTACCAAGTACAACCGCAGTTATTTTTATGCTGCCTCAGTTGCCGATTTAGCCCAGGCACTTGCACAAAAACAACGTGAAAACGGCTATCAGGTAACGTCTCCGTAAAACAAGCTTACAAGCAAATTAATTGGGTGCCTCGCATCTTATCTTGCGAGACACCCAAACGGAGCTATAGCATCTTGTTTTCAGCCCGGGATTAAACGGCTTCGAATTGCGCTTCTTCGGTAGAACCGGTTAAAGCGGTTGTTGAAGAACGGCCACCCTCGATGGTTTGGGTAACGGCATCGAAATAACCTGTACCCACTTCGCGCTGGTGTTTAACGGCGGTAAAGCCCAAATCTGCGGCAGCAAATTCTTTTTCCTGCAATTCCACGAAGGCACTCATTTGACGACGTGCGTAACCGTGAGCCAGCTCGAACATACCGTAGTTCAATGCATGGAAGCCTGCCAGTGTAATGAACTGGAATTTATAACCCATTGCACCCAATTCTTTCTGGAACTTGGCGATGGTAACGTCGTCAAGGTTTTTCTTCCAGTTGAAAGATGGAGAGCAGTTATAAGCCAGCAACTTGCCAGGGAATTGCTTATGAATGGCTTCGGCAAATTTTTTCGCATCTGCCAGGTTAGGGGTGGATGTTTCACACCACAGCAAATCAGCATAAGGGGCATAAGCCAAACCACGTGAAATGGCCTGATCAACACCGGGACGGGTGCGGAAGAAACCTTCGACGGTACGTTCACCGGTAATGAACTCGCGATCGTTTTCATCGACATCACTGGTGATAAGATCGGCGGCATCGGCATCGGTACGGGCCAGCAGAATCGTGGGCACACCCATGACATCGGCAGCCAGACGGGCAGAAACCAGCTTGGCAACAGCCTCACGGGTTGGTACCAGTACTTTACCGCCCATATGGCCACATTTTTTCACGGCAGCCAGCTGATCTTCAAAGTGAACACCGGATGCACCTGCCTCGATCATGGCTTTCATAAGCTCATAGGCATTCAGGACACCACCGAAACCGGCTTCGGCATCGGCCACGATAGGGGCGAAGTAATCGATGAAGTCTTCATCACCCTGCTCTTTGCCTTCCATCCACTGGATCTGGTCACAGCGGGTTAAAGAATTGTTGATACGGCGAACAACGGTGGGTACGGAGTTTACCGGATACAGGGATTGGTCGGGGTACATTTCACCGGCAACGTTGGCATCACCGGCAACCTGCCAGCCAGACAGGTAGATGGCTTTCAGGCCAGCCTTAACCTGCTGCATTGCCTGGTTACCAGTAAGCGCACCCAAAGAATTAACAAACGGTTCTGTATGCAACAGATTCCAGAGTTTTTCTGAGCCACGGCGTGCCAGGGTGTATTCCTGCTGCAAAGAGCCTTGTAATTTAACAACGTCTTCTGCGCTGTAACCACGTTTGATACCTTGCCAACGGGGGTTTTCGGCCCATTCTTTTTGCAAATTGCGGATTGCGGCTTCACGGTTTGACATAAGAGTCTCCTAAATATGGAATAAAAAAGAAAGAAAATTAATTGAAAGCGTTGAATAAATTCTATCTCTTTGCGGCACCGCAAAACACACTTATGTCTTATATAAGACTAATTATTTTTTATATAAATATCAATAACTTATAAATTTCAATTCATATTGTGGAATGATTTTTTTGTTTATGAAATTTTATTTAACACAGCGCAGCATAACAATTTCACATTATAAAATGTAACTTTCACCATATGGAAATAAGCCCTGTTTTAGCCTGCCCAGACAGGCGGCAACGAACGGGCATGATAAAAACTGCGGCTAAATTGCCACAATTGCGTTTTTGGGACAGAAAAATGAGATGTTTTTATGCAAACAGGCGGCATTGCGCCCGCATCAGTGCCGGCCCCCATAAGAACGGGCCAGATATGTCCTGAATAACTCAAGACATATCTGGCCCGTAAAAGAAAATGTTTATTGTATTTATTGGAAAAAAAACCGGGAACCTAGAAGCATGACCAGAACTGATTGGACAGGGTAATCCACAGGCTGGGTTGCGTATACATGGAGAACACCAGCAGCAATAGCAATAAAGCCGAACCGTAAATAAGTATTTTTTTAACAAGCAGATTCATAAAGCTATCCTGTTATGTAGCGGCAACCGTGCGATTAATGGCGTGTTCTTTTACCGGCCAATTCATGGCTGTTGCAAAAACGCTAAGGGCAATAGACAAATACCAGACCGGATCATAACTGCCATAAACATCATACATTATACCGCCCAGCCAAACACCCAGGAAAGAACCCACCTGATGGCTTAAAAACACAAAGCCCCCCAGCATGGCAAAATGCTGGATACCAAAGATTTGCGCGATAATCGCATTGGTGGGCGGAACGGTTGACAGCCATAGCACGCCAATCACCGCTGAAAACACGTATACGCTAAACGGTGACAGCGGTGCCGCCAGGAAAATAATAATGGCAATGCCACGCAGCGTATAAATACCCACCAGCAAATAACGTTTGGGATACTTCTGGCCCAGCACACCTACCGTATAAGTACCGAATACATTACATAAACCAATGAGGGCCAGGGCATAACTGGCCACCTCCGGATTCATGCCGGCATCTTTCAGGTAACTGGGCATATGCACCCCGATAAACACCACCTGAAAACCGCAAACAAAATAACCGGCCACCAGTAAACGGAAACTGGGATAGGCAAACGCCTCTTTAATGGCTGACCAGATGCTTTGCCTGTGCCCCTGCTGCGCATTCACGGCGAAAGACGGCTCACGCAAACCCATTGCCACCGGGATAATCATTAAGGCGGAGGCACTTAAAATAACCAGTGCCATTTGCCAGTCGAAGAAATCAATCAGGAAATTTTCTACGGGAACCATAAAAAACTGCCCGAATGAACCGGCTGCGGCCACCACCCCCATTGCCCATGAGCGGCGATCTGCCGGTACGTTACGGCCAATCACACCATAAACAATGGCATAGGTTGTACCCGCCTGTGCCATACCAATAAGAAAACCGCTGGTAAGCATGAAACCCAGACTGGTGGTTGTGTACGCCATACCCAACAGGCCCAGGGCATATAAAAGCCCCCCGACGATAATGACCTTAAGCGCGCCAAAACGGTCTGAAGCCATGCCGGCAAACACCCCGCTTATGCCCCACACCAGATTTTGCAGCGCCAGGGCAAAGGAAAAGGTTTCCCTGTCCCATTCATTGGCCTGGGTAATGGGCTGCAGCCATAAGCCAAAACCATGCCGGATACCCATTGACATGGTGACGATAAACGCACCGCAAATAAGCAATTGCAACATTGATAGCGTTTTTTGCTGTTCGGTACTGTTCATAGCCTTCGGGTCTCGTTTAATACAGGTGTTATGTTTAATGTGGGTTAATCAAAACAGGCTCTGGATAGAGCCTGTTTATTCAATGCAATACCATGCCTGGCTTAGCCCTGCTTGCGAATAATGGGCCAGGCTTTGCGCATATAGTAAAACATGGACCAGATTGTTAAAATGGCTGCGATGTAAATAAGTACACGCCCCACCTCGTAAAAGGGAATGCCCTGCCAGGTTTGGGCAAACATCAGGCAGGGTATGGCAACCATTTGCGCCACCGTTTTGAGCTTGCCCAGCCAATGCACGGCAACACTATCACGGGCACCGATTGTGGCCATCCACTCGCGCAATGCAGAAATAGTTAATTCACGGCCAATAATAATAAGCGCAATAAAAGAATCCAGCCGCCCCAGATTAAGCAAAATAAGCAAGGCGGCGCAAACCATGAGTTTATCGGCGACCGGGTCAAGAAAAGCCCCGAATGAAGATGTTTGGTTCCAGCGACGC
>JAAYHN010000177.1 GCA_012735395.1 Alcaligenaceae bacterium
CGTGGTCTTTATGTTTTTACAGGCCAATCGTGTACCTGAAATTATCGCCAATATGCAAGCGCAAACCAATCCTGGTGGCTACAATCTGATTGTGTCAGCCATGGATACGGCAGAGCACCCCTGCCATATGCCATTCTCATTCACCTTCAAAGAAAATGAGCTGCGTGAGTATTACCAGGGCTGGGAATTGCTGACATACCAGGAAGAAGTTGGTGCCATGCATGCCCGTGATGCACAGGGAAACCCGATTCAATTGGAATTTGTTACCATGCTGGCGAAAAAGCCAGCTTGATTTTATTACTTTTATGACTGGATTTTGACATCCAGTGGTGCACAGCCCTGTTGCGCATAGCGCACAGAGACAAAATAAACACTTGCCAAAAGTACTGTATAAATATACAGTATCACTTATCGCATGCATAGTTGCGATATCCCAGGGTAGGGTCCTGGTACTTCTGCCGGTTATGGGTCATACCATAACCGGCAGATCCCAACTTTCAGGAGGCTAAAAATGCAAGCAGGCAAGGTTTTCTCATCTGGTTCGGTTTATCGTCATGTACCCAATGATATGTCATGGTCAGCTTATGATCAAACTTATGCAATGTTAAACGCATCAAAATTCAATCAGCGTTTTCCTAAAAACAACCTGTCTTTCAGCCGCATGCTGGGCGATATTTGTGCCGCATTTGTGTGGGTCGTAACCATTCCGCTGGTTTTTTTCCTGGGTGCTCTGGCGGGGTATTAATATAAAAGGCGGTTTTTGCCACAAACGGCAGCCACAAGGCGCCAATAATGTTGTTAAGCACAAGAAAACACTGGATTTTATTTTTTTTAGGCTATATAATTTTGTGCTTGTTGTATTCATCCTCTGGCGGCTTTTGTAAATATGGGTTATTTACAGGGTATGGCATAAAAATAAAATGCTTTGCAGGTATTTCTAGCCGTGAATGATGGTTTATGGAGTTCTAAATGAACCTTATTGAAACTCTTGAAAAAGAAGAGATTGCTCGTCTTACAGGCGGTAAACCTGTTGTTGAATTTGCACCTGGTGATACCGTTATTGTTAACGTTAACGTTGTCGAGGGTACTCGCAAACGTGTACAGGCTTACGAAGGCGTTGTTATTGCCAAGCGTAACCGTGGTTTGAATTCTGCTTTCACCGTGCGTAAAATTTCTTCCGGCGAAGCTATCGAACGTACATTCCAGTTGTATGCTCCCACTATTGCTTCTATCGAAGTAAAACGTCGTGGCGCTGTGCGTCGTGCCAAACTGTACTACCTGCGTGAGCGTTCAGGTAAGTCTGCACGTATTAAAGAGAAACTGGTTCGTATAACAGTTGCAGCCTAATTTCAGCTTTATTCTGAAATCCAGTTGTCTCTGAATGAAAAAGCACCTATATTAATAGGTGCTTTTTTTATTTCTATAAGGATTGATCATTGAGCCAGGAAATATCAAGACCCAAGCAGAATATTGTTTTGCCATTTGACCCTGCGCTTCAGCCATGGTCTCCGGCAAATGAAAACCTGTCGCCCGTGCCGGGGTCTTTATTAACCCCTGATTTATTCCATAAAGCCTTTGATCGCCGCTTTATCTGGCAGGCAGAATCATTATTGCATGACTGGAACGATCATAAAATCATAGAAAACAAAACATACATTGATGCCGCCGTGCTGTTACCCCTGGTTTATGTCAAGGGTGAAATCCATATTCTGCTAACCCGTCGCTCTTCCCGTCTAAAAAAACATGCCGGGCAAATCAGTTTTCCCGGGGGCAGGGTTGAAAGAGACGACCCTTCCGCCAAAGATGCCGCCTTGCGTGAAACCGAAGAAGAAGTCGGTATCCCCGCCTCTTATATAGAGGTGGTGGGGCAGCTGCCCGATTTGTTCACGGGCACGGGGTATTTAATGAAACCTTATGTGGGTTGGGTTAATGAAGGCTTTTCAATTCATGCCGATACGTCTGAAGTTGAAGAGGTTTTTTATGTCCCCCTGTCATTCTTCATGGACCCGCGCAACCACCGTTTGCACAATGCCAGGCTGGCCGATGGCTCGGTCCGTTATTATTTTTCCATGCCCTGGCATTCCTATTTTATCTGGGGGGCAACGGCTTCGGTTATTCGCAATTTATATCATCGCCTGCATCAGGCAGTCATTTGATATTGCATCATTCAATAACGCTGGGCCGACTGGTTTTCCAGCAGGATACGCTCATATAATTCATGCCGCTTGCGGCTTATTTTGCCTTGCGCAAGTGCGGTAAGCACCCCGCAGCCCGGTTCATGCAAATGGGTGCAGTTATAAAAACGGCACGATTCAATATGCTCCTTGAATTCAGGGAAACCATTGGCAATATCGGTCTGGTTCAGGTGGTGCAAACCAAAGGCCTGGAAACCGGGAGAATCTATCAGGCAGCCCTCCTGGCTGGGTAAGTGGTAAAGCCGGGTGCTGGTGGTGGTGTGTTTGCCGGTTCCCAGCGCCACAGAGTGTTCCTGGGTGTGCGCTTTGGCATTTGGAATTAATACATTCAGAATGCTTGATTTACCCATGCCACTTTGCCCCAGCAGCAGGCTGGTTTTGTTTTTTAACAGTGGCAGAAGGGTTTGCTTAAGGGTTTCCGGTTCAAATATGCTGCAGTTAATAATGGGAACATCCAGTTCCCGGTAAATTTGCAGGGTTTCCAGGGCACGATCCAGCCCTTGCGTGAGGTCGCATTTGTTCAGCAAAATAACCGGTTCAATACCGGCGCTCCAGGCACCGGTCAAGGCGCGGGCGGTCAGGTCTTCTGAAAATACGGGTTCGGTTGCCACCACAATCAGCAACTGGTCTACGTTGGCGGCAAACTGCTTGGAACGCATTTCATCAGAGCGGTACAGTAAATTCTGCCGTTCAAGGGTTTGTTCTATGCTGCCTTCATCTGCCCCCTGCGGTTTGATAAGTACATAATCGCCCACACAGAGCCCGGTTTTTTTGCCCCGGGTATAACAATGCCTGGTTTGCCCGTTTTCAAGTTCGACACTGTAATGCCTGCCATGGGCGGATATAACGCGACCTTTCATATTGTTATGCCTTTACGTCAGTAGTTAAGTGCCGGATACGGATGGTGGCCGGTGGGTGACTGTCGTAAAAGGCGGAGTGGAGCGGGTCGGGGGTTAAGGTTGCGGCATTGTCGTCGTAAAGTTTGACCAGTGCCGAAACCAGCGCATTGGCTTCGGTTTGTTCTTTGGCATATTGGTCGGCCTGGAATTCGTCTTTACGCGAGAACCAGCTAGCGACTGGTGATAACAGGTAAGTGAATACCGGTATAACCATAAAAAACAGGATGAGTGCCAGCGCATCATTGCTGCGCCCCAGGGCAGGGATGATGCCCAGGCCTTCATAGAACCAGACGGTGTTTTTAAGGTAACCCAGCAGGGCAAAAAACACCAGGGCAATCAGGAAGCTGGAAACCATGCGCTTGATAATATGCTTATGTTTGAAGTGCCCCAGCTCATGGGCCAGAACGGCTTCAATTTCGGGGCCGTTAAGTTTGTTCAGCAGGGTGTCAAAAAATACAATACGGCGTGCTTTACCAAAGCCGGTAAAGTAGGCGTTGCCATGCGCGGAGCGTTTTGAACCATCCATTACAAACAGGCCGTTCAGGGTAAAGCCACAGCGTTGCGTCAGCTTGTTAATGCGTTCGGCCAGTTCGGGGTTGTCTAGTGGCGTGAACTTGTTAAACATGGGGGCAATAAAAGTGGGGTACAGGTACAGGATAAGTACATTAAAGCCAACCCATAGCGCCCATGCCCACAGCCACCAGGCATTACCGGCTTCTGCCATTAACCACAGGATGGCCGCCATAAGGGGCAGGCCAAGAATCAGACTGACGGCAATACCTTTAATGCTGTCTGAAACAAAAAGCTTAAGGGTCATGCGGTTGAAACCGAATTTTGCTTCCAGCTTGAACTGGCGCCACAGGCTGAAGGGCAAATGCAGCAGTCCGGTAATAATGCTGACCGATGCCAGTAACGCCAGTTGGCGCCATAATTCACCCGTAAACTGTTTTTGCAGGAAAATATCAATGAGTTGCAGCCCGCCCAGTAAGGTAAAGGCAATTAAAATGAAAGCGTCGAACACCCACTCGATCATGCCCAGTTTCATTCTTTCAACCGTATAATCAGCTGCCCGTTGATGGCTCCGCAGGCTTATTTTTTCTGCAAATTCATTTGGAACTTCAGGGCGATGTGCGCTGACATAACGAATCTGGCGGCTGGAAAGCCAGACCCGAACCATGGTTTGAATGGCAAGAAACAGGACAAATAAAAGAGTAAACAGCGAAGTTGACATATGTTAGTGGGTGCTCTGTGCGAAAATAGCGTAATTCAGTCTTAAGGATAAGTAAAAATGGCAGTAAATGATATGCGTTTGGTTTGGTTGGACATGGAAATGAGCGGTTTAGATCCTGAAAAAGAAAAAATTCTGGAAATTGCCGTTATTGTGACCGAGCCAGACCTGACTATTGTTGCGGAAGGACCTGTTTTGGTCATCCATCAACCTGATAGTGTATTAGATGCAATGGATAAATGGAATACATCTACGCATGGTAAAAGTGGATTAACGCAAAAAGTTAAAGAATCCACCCTGACCGAAGAACAGGCGGAAGATATCCTGATCGAGTTCCTGTCACAGTATGTGCCCAAAGGGGCATCACCCCTGTGTGGCAATACCATCAGCCAGGATCGCCGTTTCATGTATAAATATATGCCCCGTTTCGAGCAGTATTTTCATTACCGCAATCTTGATGTCAGTACGCTTAAAGAACTGTCACGCCGTTGGCGCCCCGAGGTTTATAAAGGTTTTGCCAAAAAAAGCAAACATGAAGCCCTGGCCGATATTCATGAATCCATAGAAGAAATGAAGTATTATCGGGAACATTTCATTAAACTGGCTTGATCGTGTTGGGGGCAGGTATGGAAATATTAAGCGGGCAAAATGGGCCACAGGGCATTGCCGGGATTGGTACCGATTTAATTTATATCCATCGGATCCAGGCTTCTCATGACCGTTTTGGCATGCGTTTTGTTAAACGTATCCTCGGGCCCCAGGAAATAGAAAAATTCAACCAACGTTACCGGCGGGACCCTGCCCGTGGCATCCGTTTTCTGGCAACCCGCTTTGCGGCCAAAGAGGCTTTTTCCAAGGCAATCGGGCTGGGCATGCGTATGCCCATGTATTGGTCTGCCATGCAAACCCTGAATGCGCCAAGCGGAAAACCCATGGTGGTTTTGGCCGATCCCCTTAAATCCTGGTATGAACAAAAATTTGGAATAGCGCATGTTTCTGTCACCGATGAATCTGATCTGGCCATGGCATTTGTCCTGGTTGAGTCAAGAAAAGGATAACAACAATATGAAGCCAGAGGCAGTACCTGGTTTGCCGCCCGGGCCGGTTATGGTCGATGTGCAGGGCCTGCAATTAACGCAGCAAGAGAAAGCACGTTTGCGCCACCCGCTGGTGGGTGCGGTTATTTTATTTGCCCGCAACTATGAAAGCCCCGAACAGTTACAGGCATTAACACAAGAAATTCATGAGGCGCGTTCAGAACCTTTGCTGATTGCGGTTGATCACGAGGGCGGCAGGGTGCAACGTTTTAAAACCGGGGGTTTTACCCATTTGCCCGGCATGCACGATTTGGGCAAATACTGGGAGCAGGAACCGCTTGAGGCCATGCGGGTGGCAACGGAACTGGGCTATGTGATGGCGGCCGAGCTGCGTGCCTGCGGGGTTGATTTCACCTTTGCCCCCGTGCTTGATCTTGATTACGAAGTTAGCCAGGTGATTGGCAGCCGTTCTTTTCATCGGGACCCGCGTGTGGTTACCATGTTGGCCCGTGCCATTATCCAGGGGCTGTCACTGGCTGGCATGGCGGCCTGTGGCAAGCATTTTCCCGGGCACGGTTTTGTGGAAGCCGATTCCCATCTGGCCATCCCGGTAGATGAGCGCAGCCTGAAAGAAATCCTTGATGAAGATGCCATGCCGTACCGCTGGCTGGGTGATATGGTGTTGCCGGCCGTGATGCCGGCCCATGTGATTTACCCCAAGGTAGATAAATCACCCGCCGGTTTTTCTCGCAAGTGGGTGCAAACCATTCTGCGTAAACAGCTTGCCTACGATGGTGTGATTTTTTCCGATGATTTAACCATGGAAGGTGCTTCCGTGGCCGGTGATATTGTGGCACGGGCCAAGGCGGCGCTAACGGCCGGCTGTGATATGGTGCTGGTATGCAACCGCCCCGATCTGGCCGATGACTTGCTGGGTCGCCTGGCGTTTTCCATCCCGGCCCGCTCGGTTGAGCGGATCCGGCGTTTAATGCCGGCCACTCCGTTCATGAACTGGGAAACATTGCAGTCCAATCAACGTTATCAAGATGCCCGAGCCCTTCGACATAAAATCATTTCTGAGTGATCTGCCCAATTTACCGGGAGTTTATCGCCATATAGATGAAAATGATGTGGTTCTCTATGTGGGGAAGGCGCGCGACCTGAAAAAACGGGTTTCTTCCTATTTCCAGAAAACAGCGTCCAGTCCGCGTATTGCCCATATGGTGGCAAGGGTGGTTCGTATCGAGGTCACGGTTACCCGTTCCGAAGCCGAAGCGCTTATTCTTGAAAATAATTTAATCAAGTCGCTGCGCCCGCGTTATAACATCCTGTTTCGTGATGACAAGTCTTATCCTTACCTGATGGTAAGCGATCATGAGTGGCCACGGATTGTGTACTATCGCGGTATTACCAGTAAGAAAGGGCGTTTTTTCGGGCCTTACCCCAATTCCTGGGCGGTGCGTGAAACCATCCAGATTTTGCAGAAAGTATTCCGCCTGCGCACCTGTGAAGACACGGTGTTTGCCAATCGTTCGCGCCCCTGTTTGCTGCACCAGATCGGCCGCTGTTCGGCTCCCTGTGTGCAGGCCCTGTCTGAAGAAGAATACCGGCAGGACGTGGAAAGGGCAGTACGTTTTCTGGATGGCCAGGCCAGTGATGTCATTGGCGATATAGAAAAGCGCATGATGGCCGCTTCTGACGCACTTGAGTTTGAAAAGGCAGCGGCATTACGGGACCAGATGCATGCCCTGGCTACCGTATTGCACCAGCAGTCCATGGAAGAAGCGGGTGGGGGCGATGTTGATATTATTGCGGTTGCCATGCAGGGGGGCAAAGTTTGCGTTAATCTTGCCATGGTTCGCGGAGGACGGCATTTGGGCGACAAGGCCTTTTTCCCCACGCAAACCAATGGCGATACGCCTTCCGATGTAATTACCGCCTTTGTGGCCCAGCACTATCTTGAAAACATGATGCCCGCTTTGCTGATCTGTTCGCATGCCCTGTCCGAGCCCGAGTTGCTGGATATGCTGAATGAGCATACGGGGGCCAAAGTAAAAACACGTTTATTGACACGGGTGCAAGGGGTCAGGAAAGCCTGGCTTGAACAGGCCTCTAAAAATGCGGAAATGGCGTTGATACGCAGCCTGTCTGAATCGGGCGCGCGGGCCGAGCGCACGCTGGCCCTGGCCGAACTGCTGGGGCTGGATACCGATGAAAACGCATTGGACAATATGCGGATTGAGTGTTTCGATATCAGCCATACCGCAGGTGAAGCCACGCAGGCTTCATGTGTTGTTTATCTTCATCATGACATGCAATCTTCCCTGTATCGTCGTTACAATATCGCAGGGATAACGCCGGGTGATGATTATGCCGCCATGCGTCAGGTTTTGAACCGGCGCTTTTCCAAGGTCGCCGATGACGAGGTTCCCATGCCCAATGTTGTTTTGATTGATGGTGGCAAGGGGCAGGTGGCCATTGCCCGTCAGGTATTTGAAGAGCTTGGCCTGGATACCGGCGTGATTGTTGGGGTGGCAAAGGGGGAAGGGCGTAAACTGGGCCTTGAAACCCTGGTGTTTACCAATGAGCGCGAACCCGTTGCCCTGGGGCTGGGCTCACCGGCCCTCATGCTGGTGGCACAGGTTCGCGACGAGGCGCACCGTTTTGCCATTACCGGTATGCGGGCCAAACGGGCCAAAGCACGAAATGTTTCAAGGTTGGAAGAAATAGAAGGGGTGGGCATGAAGCGCAGGCAAAAATTACTCGCCCGCTTTGGTGGTTTTTCTGGTGTGGCAAATGCCAGTATTGACGATTTACGTTCGGTAGAAGGTATTTCACAGGCTTTGGCGGAACGTATCTACGAATCGCTAAGATGATGGTAGGATTATAAATTATGAAAACATTGAACATACCCATTATTTTGACGTGGATGCGGGTTGGCATGATTCCACTGGTTATTGCCTTGTATTACTTGCCTACCGGCTGGATGGGTATTCCTTTGCGCGATACCATTGGCGCACTTGCCTTTATTATCGCCGCCCTTACCGACTGGCTTGATGGCTGGCTCGCGCGTCGCTGGAACCAAACGTCTTCTTTCTGGGCTTTTCTAGACCCGGTCGCCGATAAGCTCATGGTTTGTGCCGCCTTGCTTATTTTGCTTAATCTGGGGCGGCTGGATTCTTTCATTGCGCTTATTATTATTGGCCGTGAGTTAACCATTTCCGCATTGCGCGAGTGGATGGCCACAATCGGTGCCCGTGATAGTGTTGCCGTGCACTGGCTGGGCAAGCTCAAAACGGTGGCGCAAATGGTTGCCATACCTTGCCTGATGTTTGCCCAAACCTGGCAGGGCATTCCCTTTTACGAGGTGGGGCGTGTACTTATTTACATCGC
>JAAYHN010000178.1 GCA_012735395.1 Alcaligenaceae bacterium
CTGAAGGGCTTTTTTATTGCCTGTTCGGTTCATTTTAGTATCTCCCCTATACCGCAGTAGCACAATAAGTAGCCTGTCGCTGCTTTTTAAATTCAGAACAGCCCTTGGCGCTTTGCCTTCCATTTTACTGAATGCCCATTCTCAAATTGCTGAACGAGGATATTCACTAGTTATGGATAATCTGCTTTCAGGTTACTCTTGGTAAATATTAATAATTTAATGCCAGGAGATCACTTTGAAATTATTTACAAAACTTTCGCTTGTTTCTGCTTTTGTGTTAAGCCAATCAATGCTTGTTCAGACAGTGGTTGCACAAACCAGTGATTTTCCAAATAAGTCATTGAATTATATTGTTCCATTTCCACCTGGTGGGCCAACTGATGTAGCCGGTCGTGTGTTGGCTGATGCCTTGGGCAAGAAACTGAAACAGACTGTCGTTGTAGAAAACAAATCCGGTGCTTCCGGCTCTATTGGTATCAACCAGATGATCAGGAGCAAACCTGATGGTTATACAATCGCAGGCTTGGCGGCTCCTAGCCTGACCGCGCCGTTTATGTTAGCCCAGCCACCCTATGACTTGAAAACAGACGTCAAACCTGTGGGTATTGCTTATATTACGCCTTTGGTTATTGTCGTGAATCCAAAGATCAATCCGGATATTACTGACATGACATCATTGGCACAAGCTGCCAAAAACAGAAAAGAGGGCATGAATTACACAACCGCCGCAGTTGGAAGTACTGCCCATCTGGCCATGGAGTTAATCAGAAAAGATTTAAATCTTGATATGACGCATATTCCTTTCAGGGGTAGTGCGCCCGGGGTAACAGCCGTATTGGCGGGTGATGTTGCCATTATGTATTCAGATCTGGTTGCGGTGCTTTCCCAAATCAAGGCAGGTAATTTGCGTCCTATTGCCGTGAATACCGATCAGCGTCTTGAAGAATTGCCTGATACGCCAACCCTGAAAGAACAAAATATCCAGGCAGCCAAAGCTTCTTCATGGTCAGGCTTGCTTGCCCCTAAAAATACGCCTGATGGCACCGTAAAAATTCTGTCTGATGCCTTGAAAACCGTTCTTGAAGATGCTGATGTACAGTCTCGTTTAAAAGCGGTCGGTGCCTATCCATACTATACAGATCCAAAAACCATGCTGGAAACGATAGAACGGGATTCGGCTATCTGGTCTGCCGTTATTAAAGAAAATAATCTGAAACAGGCAAACTGATATTTTTATTTTGTCTGGGTTTAGCTGACCCAGACAAATCTATCCCTGAGCAGTTCTGTCTCTCCTCGCCACTGGTAAGCACATAATTTACCTTTCGTTGTTGCTTTTGTGTTTCTGGCAGCAATGCTGTAATCAAGACAGGCAATATAGGGCGTTAGTGGCTCGGGTTCACCGGTCATCCAGTAATGCCCGACAAAAAGTGGTTTATCTTCAAGATAGCCGGGCAGAATGTCATCGGGAACCGGGATATGTGGTATTTGCTCGATTGCACTGGGTGGAACCATAGCCAGGTCCCGGTAAGTAAGGCCATTGAGTTCCCACCATTGCGCCCGGATTTCATTGCGGAAATTACCATCTTTGTCATCGAAACCGTAACCGGAGGGAAGTTCAATATTCAGGCCTTTCAGAACCGTTTCAAGTGCTTCGAAAGGCTCGGTGCCTTTACGGGTTAATGCTGGCCAGGCAGAGGGGAGGACACGGTTCTCACTGTCCAGGAAAGGAATAAGTATTTGCAATGAAGGTGGATGCCAGCAGGCATGTATAACCCTGAAGCCGGGTAATTCCAGAAAGAGCGGTAAACCTTTAAGCCAATTTATGATTTCGAGATGGAGGGCGGATCCTTCGACAGCCTGTTCAAGAAAAACCTGATGCTGGCGTAAGTATCTTTCGGTATGCGGTCGCAGGTAACTTCCCGGATTTTCCGGGTCTGGCATAGTCCAGGCA
>JAAYHN010000179.1 GCA_012735395.1 Alcaligenaceae bacterium
GGACAAAGATTGGTGCCATTGGATGCCTGGTGTGCCAGTAATTGGGCCATTGCCCAATAGGCATCGGTAAAACGGGAGGTGGAAATAACAACCGGCGCTTCTCCTGTATCACGCATACGCTGGGTCTGAAGCTGCATTTGAATACGAATATCAATTGAGCCGCGTTCTGCCAATTCGGGGCACCATAAATGCGGCAAGGGCTCGGGTTCGCCGGCCGGCCGGGCAAACCCGGTACGATAGGGTTCAAGCGCCTCCATGGTAACAACCCACGGTGACAGGCTGCTCATGAAGCTTTTGGCAAGAAAAGGCCCCAGTGGCTGATATTCCCATGCCTGTATATCCCGTGCAGACCAGTCATTTAACAGGCATATGCCAAACAGATGATTATCGGTATCTTTAATATCAATAGCGGTTCCCAGCTCATTACCCTGTCCTACCAGCATACCCAGCTCAACTTCATAGTCAAGACGTTTGCAGGGAGCGAAATCAGGTATGTCCCTGGCGGGATCTTTCAGTTGTCCAACAGGACGCCTCACATCAACGCCAGATACCCGGATGGAAGAAGTGCGGCCGTGATAGCCAACCGGGAGCCAGCGATAGTTGGGCAGGATGGGATTGTCGGGCCGAAACAGGGCACCGACATTGGTGGCATGGCTTAGGGAAGAATAAAAATCGGAAAAATTTTCAATGCGTGCCGGTAAAGCATATTCCACCTCGTTTTGAGGAACCAGACATGAAGCGGTTTCGTTTTGCTGGGCCGAGCCGGCAGCCAGCAGTGTGGACAAGGCCGCACGCAAACCGCTGCGTTGCGCTGTGGACAGCGCCATAAAATCATTGAGTGATGCTTTGGCGGCTGCCTCTGCGCTGGCCTGAACGGCAGGGGGCAGGATGTTTTTGTTTATAACGGCAGCCAGATCCAGGATCTGGTCACCAATAGCGACACCGCCACGGAACGTTTCATTTTTACCAAGACGTCGAAACACGCCATGCGGCAAATTCTGGATGGGAAAGTCACAGCCTGCCTCATTGGCTGAAGACACCCAGCTTTGCAGCTGCTGATCGTGGGTGGCATTAAGTATACGGGTCATGTTGATATTAGTCCTTTTTTTCATAGCGTTGCTGAAGGTAAAGGGGCATTCATAGTCAGGTTCCTTAAAAAACTCAATTAACGGCCAGGTCACGGTTCAGGATCCGGGCCAAAGTGCCGGTTAACTGTTTAGTCCTGTTTGCAGCATCCGGTGCATTCATACAGCGCCAGGCCACATGATGGTCAGGACGCAATAAAATGGCGCCGTCTTCAGCCACCTCACGAACCCGTAACCATTGGCGTTGCGGGTCGGAATAAGCGGTATTGTCATTAGCGATCACCGCAACATTGACTGTCACGCCCAGTGTTGCCGAGGCCGCTTTGGCTGCCTCTTCCCAAACGCCCTCACGGCTGCTTATCAAGGTAAAGCTGTCTGCTTTGGCAAGATCAAGCGTAGACACCTGCTGCCCATTATGGTTAATCCAGGCATGAGCCATGCGGTGTCCGGGGCGGGTGGTTGCCACAAAATGATGGCCTAACGGATCCCGGGGTGGGGTTGCTGTGCCGTCAGGCACCAAGGCACCATGATCGTAGCGGATGCCAATTTCCAGGTCATGGGCCTGATATTCGGTACGGTGAATGCGCATGATTTCACCGAAACGGGCACGGCGGGCTGCACCATCTTCGGTTTCAGCAAGCAGTGCCTTGAAATTGGCCTGGCTGCGTTCAATATCACCAGGAATCAGGCCAATGGCGGCACCGGTAGACTGATGATTGCCAAAGGTGAACAAGGCCCAGTTCACGTTACGTTCGGCGGCCGGGCGACGTTCCGTTTCATAACTGTCCAGCAAGCCGTCTCCGGCCTGGCCTTTTAGCACCATGGCCAGTTTCCAGGCCAGGTTCTGGGCATCATGTACGGCTGAATTAAGGCCCAGGCCTGTCGTGGGTGTGTGGCGGTGAGCGGCGTCACCAGCCAGAAATACCCGTCCAAAGCGATAACGGTTAGCCAGAACGCCTTGTACAATCCAGCGTCCAATCCCTAATAACTCAAGATCCAGTTCAGGAATTTTTAACAGTTCACGGATACGCGGGATGAGGGTGTCTGCATCATATTGCCCATCAGCATTGGGTTTGAAGCTGAAATGGAACATCCATTCTTCGGAATGGCGGTCAAAACGGGTCGGGCCCAATTTGCCCAGTACTCCGCTACCCCAGGCTGTGGTATCGCCCTCAGGGTTGGCAAACCAGAAAGTGCTGACGTGATCATCATCAATCCAGGCAGACAGGTCAGCCTTGAAATAGACCGTGACCATTTCCAGCAATTCAGGCGTGCCTTCCAGCCTGGCGCCCACGATCGGACCCACTGTTTTTCCGGAGTCTGCCGCAACCAGATAGCTGACCCTTATTTGGTACGTTTTTTGTGTGGCCCGTTCCAGCACGGTGGCAATCACACCCTTGTCATCCTGTTCCAGCGTAATCAGTTCATGCCCAAAGCGTAATTCACCTGCAGCAAGGGTATCCGCTTTTTCTTTTAACAGGGGTTCAAGCCGTACCTGAGGGTAGATCGTGCTTTTGCAGGGGCTATCCTGTTCATAAACAGGTGCCAGTGAACCACCGCCCCAGGCTTCCAGGTCATAGAGGGTTTTACGGTCCCATTCACCATTGCCTCCCAGACTGGTACACCAGCGCATTTTGCTAATATATTCAATGGGTACCGAACGCTCATACACCGATTGTGCAATCCCCAGCTGGCGAAAAACTTCCATCGTACGCTGGTTCAGGTAACGTGCTTTGGGCATGGGGGACTGCTTTTCATGTTACTCTATCAGCAAAGACTTGATGCCCAGATTGGATAGCGCGATTGAAGTGGTCAGGCCACAGCCGCCACCGCCTACAATTAATACAGGAACTTGTATGTCAGTCATTCATGTCTCCTTGGTTTTTATTTTAAATTTTAAATATTTGTGGTTGTGAGCCGTTGCCGTAGCTCAGTCTTTAAAACCTTGCCATAACTGTTTTTGGGCAAGGCAGAAATTATATGATAATGTTTGGGCCGTTTAAAACGAGCCAGATTATCCAGGCACAACCGGTCCAGCTCGCTTTCTTCAACGGTGCAGCCTTTGCGTGTCACCACAAAAGCCACAGGCACTTCCCCCCATTCGGCATCTAATTGGCCCACGACCGCAACCTCTGATACATTCGCATGCGTTAGCAACACCTCTTCCACTTCACGAGGGTAAATATTGGAACCACCAGAAA
>JAAYHN010000180.1 GCA_012735395.1 Alcaligenaceae bacterium
CACTGGAGAGGTCATGCTTGGTTTTGACAGTAGCACAATAAGGAAGGCGCGCAAGGCGTCTTTTGTCGCTTCTGCCGCCAGCCGCCAGAAGGGTGCCTATGCCGTTGAATTTGCCTTTGTTTTTGTTATTTTCTTTCTGGTGCTGTATGGCATGATTACCTACGGGTTGATTTTTGCCGCCCAGCAATCCATGAACTTTGCCGCAGAAAGCGGGGCCCGTGCGGGCTTGCGCTGGCAAGCGGGCGCTGCGTCTTTAACCGCCCGAGCAACACATGCCAGGAACGTGGCGTTGAATCACGTTAACTGGATTGATCAATTGGCAGAAGGTGAAGAGAGTGTGGTAAGTGTAACGGTAGATACCTCCAACCCGGACCGGCTTGAAGTTATTATCACTTACCCCTACGCCAGCGCACCCCTGGTGCCTTATCTGGGGCCTTCCACCCTTTTGCAGGCTGCCGTTCCCGATAAGCTTGAAAGCCGCAGCTCGGTTAATCTTGGCATTGCATTGGATCATTCATCATGAGAAATGCAGCCCTGTCAAAAACACAAAAAAACCAGCAAGGGGTGGCCGCCATTGAGTTCGCCTTGGTAATTACCTTGTTATTGACGGTGTGTTTTGCCATTGTGAGTTTTGGCATGCTCATGTGGGCCCAGCAAAAGGTATCCCATATTGCCGGTGACAGTGCCCGGGTGGCATTGCAGCAGAGTATCCAGGGCAATACAGGGTTTGTAGATGCGGCCTGTACACATGCCAAAACCATGGCAGCAGCAGATTTTATTCTGGGGGGGCTGGTTGACCTAAATGACCCCAGTAAAAATAAGGTGGATTGTCTTCCTGACTTTGTTTCATGTGCGTGGGATGCCACCCAAAGTTGTTTGAGTTTAACCATGACGGTAACGGTAGACGGTTTGCCACTGGTGAATATGGTGCAGGCGGTAGGCAATATTTTTAGCAATAATACAGATGGCTGGGTGCCAGAAAAATTATCCGCAACCTCGGTTGTAAAAATTACTGAGTTATAAATACCTGAATTATCCGGAGCTTGATTTTTTTATGAATAACTTTACCAAAATCGTTGCAATAGGGCTGGTGTTGCTTGCTGCAATTTTGGGCTTTTTTGCCTATAAACTGGCCATCAAGCCAGAACCGGCGCCTGCCCCGGTTGTTATTACACAACCACAGCAGGTACAACAGGTGGTGGCTTCCAAACCCACCCGTGCCGTGGTGCTGGCGGCCAGGGATATTCAGGCCGGGCGTGTCATTCAGGCCGATATGCTAAAAATAGCCCAGTGGGAAAATGTACCCGCTAACGGCTTTGCCACCAAAGAAGAGCTGGTGGGTAAAGTGGTTCGTTTTGATATCGGGGTAGATGAACCCATTACCAAAGGCTTAATGGCCATGGGTATTGCCACTTATCTTGAAGAAGGCCAGCGTGCCATTACCATTCCGGTTGATGAAATTGTAGGGGCCGGTAACCTGATTATGCCGGGTGATGTGGTCGATGTTTTCTTTACCCTGAACAGCGCGGGTGAAGTGGGAGCACAGTCCCGTTTGCTGCTGCCCCAGGTGCGGGTGCTGGCTTATGGCAATAATTCGGTAGATGGCCCCACGGTTGAGCCGGCTAATGAAAATGCCGTGAACCGGCAGCAGGCCCAGGCTACACGTGCCACACCAGCGCGTACCGCCATGCTGGCCGTGTCACTGGAAGAGGTGAACAAGCTGTTGCTGGCAACCCGTAATGGCAAACTGCAACTGGCTTTGCGTGCCCCCAAAGATGAAAACCTGCCCGACCTGACGCTATTCCCCGAGCCGGAACCCGTCCTGAAAGGCAAACCCGATTTGTCGCCAGAACAAATGCTGGCCTTGGCTGATGCCGGTAACCAGGCGTATGCGGGCATGAGCCTGCCCGACCTGTCCGGCCAGTTGCAAGACAAAGAGCAAAAAGAGGAAGAGGCGCTTGATTCACCCGTTATCAAACAGGGTAATTCAGGTAAAACAGTGCAAATTATTCGTGGCACACAAATCGAGAACGTGAAGTACTAGCTTGAATGGGTTTAATAATGAAATTTTCAGTGAATCAAATTTTTTCTGCCATTAACAAAAGCACAGCGCAAGTACTTACGGCTGCGACCATGGGGTTGGTATTAACCGTTAGTGCACCGGTGGCATCCGCACAAAATACAGCCTTTACCCGGCCCGGTGGCTTGGGCATGGTGGTTGATGCGCAGCGTCTTATTAAGGTGGACGGCTCGCCTGCACGCATAACGGTGGGTAATCCGGCCATTGTTGATGTCCAGATCCTGCCGCTTGAAGACGGGGTGGGCGATATTTTGCTGGTAGCTAAAAAACCGGGCATGACCGATGTTCAGGTGTGGGTGGAAGGCGATACCGAACCCATGCGCTGGCAGGTGAACGTGGTTTCCGGGGTGCAGCGGGCATTGGAATCGTCCAAGCGGCTGGAAGCGCCGGTGCGCGCCACCGGTGAAGAGGCGGTGTTAACGGGCCGTTCTTCCAATATGATAGAGCACCAGCGTTCGGTGTCGGCAGCCCGTGCCAGCAGTGCTTCTGACAGTTTTGTAGACACCTCGGTGCTGGATACCAGCGGCATGGTGCAGGTAGAGGTAAAAATTGTAGAGCTGTCCCGTGATGTCATGAAAGAAGTGGGCATTGACTGGAATTCGGGTACGGCCCGTGCGACCGGTTCGGGTACTTGGGGGGTGGTAAGCAATTTTGCGCCTACTCTCAGTAATGGTTTTTCCCTGATGTTTGATTCCCGTAACTTTGGTGCCAAGTTGAACTTGCTGGAAACGAATGGTATGGCGCGTACCTTGGCCGAGCCAACCCTGGTGGCTTTGTCTGGGCAAAGTGCCAGCTTCCTAGCCGGTGGTGAAATTCCCGTACCGGAAGCCGGTGGGCTGGGTACGCAAACGGTTTCCTATAAATCTTTTGGTATTGGCTTGACCGTTACCCCTACCGTTTTATCACCCAATCGCATTGCGCTGAAGGTGGCACCGGAATCCAGCGAGCTGGATTATGCCAATGCCATTCCCGTTGTGAGTGGTGATGGTTCTACTTTAATGCCGGCTTTGCGTGTGCGCCGGGCAGATACCACCATTGAAATGGGCGATGGTGAAAGCTACATCATTAGCGGTCTGGTTTCACGTCAAACCATGGCCAATGTGAACAAAGTACCTTTCTTGAGCCAGTTGCCTATTATTGGTTCCTTTTTCCGCAGTGTTAAATATTCACAAGACGAACGTGAGCTGGTGATTGTGGTTACGCCAAGGCTGGTCAAGCCCATTGCCAAAGGGACGCATATGCCGTTGCCAGGGCAAGACAAAGAGGTGCTGAATGAAGTGGGTACGGCCTGGGGTCACTTTCTGGTTGGCCCGGCTTCGGGAGAGCAAATGCCGGGTTTTTCACGCTAAATATGTTTGATTATTTACTCGACTCATCCTGGAGCCGTTGATTTTGTCCAATAGTAACCGTTTCGTTTTCTTTTCTTCCGATGCGGAAATAGCCAGCCAGCTGGATATTTCACTGGAGGGTCTGGGCTCGCTGGTGCATGAACAGCCGGCCCCTGATGTATTGGCCCGTTATCTGGATGAAGGCCGGGTTAATATGGTGTTTCTGGATTTTATTCCCGACGATGCCAATAATGAAAAACTGGCCCGTGCCGCAGACCTGGCACGCCAGCTGGCACGGCAAAACCCCGATATACCTTGTGTGGCAGTGGGGCGTTTGCACTCTGCCGGTGCCACCATTGCCGCTTTGCGGGCAGGGGTGAATGATTTTATTGACCTGGACAACCAAACGGAAATACGGGATACGGTTAGCCGGTTAATCAAAAAATATATTGTAAAGCCAGATGATGTCACCCATTACCGTAATGTGCTTATTTTGGGTGTGCGTGCCGGTATGGGGGCGACCCTGATATCCACCCACCTGGCCAGTATGTTGCAGGAAAGGTTGGCAGAAGAGCGGGAGGCGCAGTTGCTTGCCGCAGGTAAACAGGCGCAGCAGGGGGTTGATAACCTGGCTTTGCGTGACCGTTGTTGCCTGCTTGATGTTGGCATGCCGGTTGCCGATGGTATGCTGCTGCTTAATGTCAACAGCAGCTTTGATTTTGTGGAAGGGGTGCGCAATTTGCGGCGCCTTGACAGCACCATGTTGATGTCGGCCATGGCGCATGACAAAACCGGTGTCAGTGTCATGTCATTGCCACGTGACCTTGACCAGCTCAATGATGTTTCGCACGCTGATTCCCTGTTCCTGGTAGAAAGCCTGCGCGATCATTTCGGGGTGATGGTAATTGATGTAGGCGGAATGCCCAACCCCGCTTTTATTGCCGGTTTGGTACGCCTGGCTGATGAAACCTGGCTGGTGACAGACCAAAGTATTGGTGCCTTGGTGTCTTTGGCCGATATTTTGAAAGAATTTGAGCAGGATGGCATCACGCCAGATGAGCTGTCTTTGGTGGTAAACCGCTACGATCTTCGCTATGGCATGTCTGCCGAGCAGATTGCCCAGCGTTTCGGTTTAAAATTGAAAGGCACATTGCCGGACCGGACGCTTGCCATCATGAAAAGTACCAATCAGGGTAATCTGTTACATCAGGATACCCCGAAAGATCCTTTTGTCAAGGAATTAAGAGGTCTGGCTAATTCATTGGTTGTACCGCCTGCCGGGTCGGCAGGGCGGGAAGCGAAAACAGGATGGCTGGGATGGCTGGGTCGTGAGGCCGGCCAGCGCTCAGTCAGGTAGGAGTCGGGATAATGATTAGAAAACCAGTCAGGTTTGGTGAAGACGGTTTTATTGAAAGCGGTCGCTTCCAGGAAGTGAAAGGGCTGGCATACGAGTACCTGTTAACGCGTATTGAAGATATGGGTGCCGAGTTTGCCCGCTGGAACCAGGATGCGATTAAAACGTTTGTTAATGAAGAGGTGGTTTCTTTTATAAGAAACCGCCGTTTTGCGGTTAATGAAACGGAAATCCATGAAATAGCCGAGGCGCTCACCAAAGAACTGGTGGGTTTGGGCCCGCTTGAAGATTTGCTGCAAGACGCAGAAGTTGAAGATATCCTGATTAACGGTTACGACAAGGTGTTTGTGTCGCGTAAAGGGATATTGCAACGTGAAGTGGTGATGTTTACCGATAACCAGCATGTGCTGCGTATCGTGCGCCGTATTCTGGCACCCCTTGGCAGGCGGATTGATGAATCAACCCCAATGGTTGATGCCCGTTTACCCGATGGTGCCCGTTTAAACGTGGTTATCAATCCGCTGTCGCTTGATGGCCCGCTGGTGTCTATCCGTAAGTTCCGCAAAGACCCGCTAACCCCAGAAGAGTTGATGAAGCTGGGTTCGTTCAATGAAGAGATTTTCCAGTTGCTGCAAGCAGCGGTTGGCCTGCGTTGCAATATTCTTATTTCCGGTGGTACCAGCTCGGGTAAAACTTCCATGCTGAATGCGATGGCGTTTTTTATCGGCCCGAACGAACGCATTATCACGGTTGAAGATACCGCCGAAATGTCGCTCAATCATGAACACGTGGTCCGGCTGGAGTCCCGCCAGGCGGGTTATGATGGCAGCGGTGAAGTCAGTATCCGTGATTTGATTCGCAATAGCTTGCGTATGCGGCCAGACCGTGTGATTGTGGGTGAGGTGCGTGGTGCCGAAGTAATTGATATGCTGCAGGCCATGAGTACCGGTCACGATGGTTCAATGGCCACCATTCACGCCAACTCGCCCCGCGAATGTTTGTACCGGATGGAAATGCTGGCCGGTTTTGCCGGCTTCCAGGGCAGTGAAGAAAGTTTGCGCCGCCAGATTTCCGGTGCGATTGATTTTATTGTCCAGATTGGCCGTTTACCCAATGGTAAACGCCGTATTCTGTCAATTACCGAGGTCATTGGCATGAGCGACGGCATTATTACCACCCAGGAACTGTACCGTTATGAGGCAACAATCGGGGCCGATGGCGAAGAAAAAGACAGCTGGGTCAGTCTGGGCATTTTGCCGCATACCCGCAAACTCGAAGGCCATAAAGATAAATTACGGGAAATTGTTTCAACACCAGTGGCGCCGGCAGGCGTACCCAGTGCGCCTCGTGATCCCGGTGGCAGTTTCTGGAGCCGGAGGCGGTAATGGGTAGTGAAATGCTGTTTATTGTATTGGGGCTTGCACTGGTATTGCTGCTACTGGCAGTGGTGCTGTGGAAAGGGGCCGGCCAGCGCAGCGATAAAATGGCCAGTGAGCAGTTTATCCATGCCCAGATTGACCGTCATCTTGGCAATTTAGAAGATATTGATGACGAGGTTTTACGCAAACCCAAGGTTTGGCAAGGTGGCCCACGTAACTGGAGCGAATTCCTATTACGTGCGGGGGTTGTACCCACTACCGGTTTTTACGTGCGTTTCTGGCTGGTGATACTGGTTCCTTCCATAGTGGCCGGTGTTTTTGGTGGTGTGATTGCCATGGGTGCCTGCCTGTTATTGCTGTTTGTCCTGTCGTATTTCCGCCTGTGGGTGAAAGGGGCCAACCGTCGCAAAAAAATCGTGGCCATGTTGCCCGAATTCCTGGATCGTGTGGTTCGCATGATGACTATCGGCAACAGTATGAGCTCCGCTTTTCACCATGCGGCCGAGTCTACCGAGCAGCCTTTGCGTGATGTGATGGACAGGGCGGTCAGCCTGAACCGTTCCGGCAAGGATATTGATGTTTCCCTGCATCACGTGGCACGCCAGTTTGGTTTGCATGAGTTGTATCTGGTGGCTGCCGTGGTGGGGGTGTCACTTAAATTTGGCGGTCGCAGTGACCAGGTGCTTGAGCGGATGTCGTCGTTTATGCGTGACCTGGAACAGGCCCGCGCCGAAATGAAAGCCATGTCAGCCGAGTTGCGTTTGTCTGCCTGGGTGCTTGCCCTGCTGCCGCTGGGCCTGGCCTGCTTTATTCTGGTCTTTAATAATGCCCTGTTCATGGGTATGTGGAATGATCCGGCCGGTCAATACTTGCTGATGGGTGCCGGGGTATTGCAAATAGTTGGCTCGTACTGGCTGTATCGCCTTGCCAAGTCCATATAGGGAGATGCCATGTCAGACTTGATGAATCTTATAACTCCCCAGGCTTTGCAAATAGCGGCGCTTGTGTTGCTGGCCATTGCCGCTTTAATGGTGGGCATTTACCTGATAGAAACCATGGTGCGCCAAACCAGAAGCAAAGATCAAATGGAAGATGTTTTGCAAAACAGGGCGATGCCTGCCGATGTGCTGTCTTTTCCCAAGGGCAAGATGTCGGGGTCGGGCACAGAGCCACACCTGAAAAGCCTGGCGGTTGGCAAGGCCACCGAGCTGGGTTCGCGTTGGGGTAGTGGCAAATTCGGTGACGTATTGCTGGCAGAAGAAGATAAAGCCTATCTTGAACTGGCTGGTTACGAAGATATTGGCCGTGGCAAGGCGCTGTTTTCATTCAGCCGTGCCATTTTGGGTATTGGTTTGCCGGTTGTATTGTTACTTTGGCTGGGCGACATCAAAATCATGGGCGGCCATGCGCTCACGTATGCCATCCTGATCTTTTTTGGTTTTGCCATCGGCTGGATGCTGCCCAAATGGGTGTTGATGCACCGGGTAAAAAAACGCAAGGCTGCGGTAGATGAAGAACTGCCGTTGTTGCTTGACCTGCTGCGCCTGCTGCAGGGGGTGGGCCTGTCAATGGACCAAAGTCTGTATATTATTGTGAGCGATTTCAAGGCGGTATTACCGGTGTTAAGCACCGAACTGGGTGTGTCGGTAGAGCAATATAATCGTGGCCTGCCACGTGCGCAATCCATGGAGCGCATGATTAACGGCATGGATAACGAAGACTTGACGGCGGTTTGTCACTTGATTGCACAGGTAGACCAGCATGGTGGTGCCGTGCAGGAACCGCTCAGGCGTTTTGGTGAGCGGCTGCGTGAACAGCGTCGTTCGGGATTGAAAGAAAAAATTGGCAAACTGACCGTCAAAATGACGGGGGTCATGGTGTTGACCTTATTGCCGGCGTTAATGATTGTGACCGCAGGGTCTGGCTTTATTGCCGTGTTCCGCGGTTTATCTCGAATGGGAGGTGGTTAAAAATTATGAAATGGTTAAAAAGGGCAACAGTGGTTGCGTGTGCGGGTGCGTTGTATGGTTGTGTGGGCAATTCCAGTGATTCGGCCTGGCGTTTAATGGAAGACCAGCAGCAGGAACAGGCAATGATGCAGCGTCAGGAAATGGACGACGCCCGTAAAAAAGTACCGGAACAGCAGCAGTTACTTGTCTTGACCATTAAAGAAGCGCAAGACCAGGGGCGCTATTTTGCCTCTTTGGCTTTTATTGATGAATATGATGCCAAATATGGCAAATCGCCCGATGTGGAAATTTTACGTGCGGAAGCGCTTAGAAGAACAGACCAGCAGGCGCAAAGTGAAGAGATTTATCGCAAACTGACCAAAACCCGTCAACGGGCCCAGGCCTATCATGGTTTGGGTATCATGGCCGGGCAGCGTGGCGATTTCAGCCAGGCCGCCCAAGACCTGGCCGCCGCATCTGAAGCAGCCCCTGCCGATGCCGTTATTTTAAGTGATTTGGCGTATGCCAGAATGCGTATTGGTGATATTGAAGGCGCCCGTATTCCCATAGGCAAGGCAGCAGAACTGTTGCCACAAAATGCCAAGGTGTTAAGCAATATGTCTCTGTATCTGCTGGTTCGTGGTGCCACCACTGCCGCAGAGCAGGTTATGCGCAGTGCCAACCTGAATGAAAGGGCACGCCAGGAAATTTACGCGATTGCCGAGCAAATCCGTCATCTGCCTCCGGCACCGGTGCAGGCATCGCGCAGCTCATCACGTCAAAATAACAGCACCGTGCAAGGGGTGAGCAATGTCAGTAGCGGTCAGACTTACGCCGAGGCCGCTAAAAAAAAAGAGCCGGTTAATGTAGCGCCTGCTTCCAGTGAGCCACCGCAGCCTGAAGCTGATTTTGAATTGATGGTACCTGCCAATGCACCGGCACTGGCATCCAATATCCAGCCACGGCCACAGAACCGGCCAGGTGTCCAGGTGCAACCGGCGGCTGCGCCTGAACTGGTTCCACAAGGACAGCAGGCCCAGGCCAGGGCAGAGGTTCAGCCAGAGCCAGCACCGGCAGAACCAGAGGCACCAAG
>JAAYHN010000181.1 GCA_012735395.1 Alcaligenaceae bacterium
CCGCCATAATATTTGACCATTGCCGGATATCCCGGTTAATAAAGTCCCTGAACTGATCTGGTGATGTCAACTTATCTTCAATCTGCATACCCTGCGCACGCAATTTGCTGGCAACCTCCTGATCGCGCAATACGGCTTCAAGCGCCAAATTAATACGCTGAACCACCTCGGGTGGCGTTCCGGCCGGTGCAAAAACCCCATACCAGGTACTGGCGGAATAATCGGGCAAACCGGATTCGGCAACGGTAGGCAGGTCTGGTTCAATATCCAGCCTGTTTTTACTGGTTACCGCCAAAGCACGCACATTTCCTTGCTGAATATGAGGTAACAATGTCGTCAGGCTGGAAACCATCACCTGCACTTCGTTTGACAACAGTGCCGGAATGGCCTGACCAGCCCCCTTATAAGGCACTTTGCTCATTTTCATATTGCTTTGCTGGTTCAACATCTCGGTTGCCAGCTCTGTCACACTGGAAGTTGAACCGTAAAACGGCATGTTTTTGCTATTTTTGGTGTATTCAATAAACTCGGGCAACGTCTTGACCGGTAACGATGGATGCACGGCAATCACATTGGGCGAAGAGCCCAGCATGGCGATTGGCGTGAAATCTTTTTCAGTATCGTAAGGTAGACTCTTGTAATAACTGGCGTTAATAGTATGTGTAGTAGGTGCCAGCAATAAAGTATGTCCACCTGGCTTTTCCCGTGCCACTGAGGAGGCCCCAATCACACCATCAGCCCCCGGTTTGTTTTGAACGACAACCGTGGTGTTCAATTGTTCACCAAGCGGCTTGGCAATCACACGGGCCACGTTATCGGCCGGCCCCCCCGCAGAAAACCCAACCACCAGCTGTATCGGCTGTTTCGAAAAATCACTTTGTGCATGGCTGCCCGGTGCGCTCAATCCACTCAATACGATTAAGGCAGCCATCATTTTCAACGCTGTTTTTTTCTGTTTCATACCGTTTCCTCCTCTTGTCTTTCCTTAACCGCTATCTTGCCAGGATCCCCTGCCAACAAACGTTTTGCGGTATAAGTGATAACAACAACCCCGTCCTGATTGATAATATTGACGATTGAATTAACCACGGCACAACCACGCTTTGACGTGGGCCTGATACTTTCAATCACAATATGACCATGGATCGTATCGCCAACCCGCACGGGAGCCAGCAATTTTTTTGTCAACTCAAGCAAAGCCATGCCGGTTGCCTGTAACATGCCCTGCACAATCAAACCTTCTATCAGGGTATAAGACAATGCGCCCGGCACCACCCTGCCCTTCAGAACGCCACTATGGGTCTGGTCAGTAAAAATAACTACTGTCATTCCTGTCATGGTAATAAAGTTCATCAGGTCTGTTTCCGTTATTGTCCTGCCAAAGGTAATGAACTCATCGCCCACCGTCAGGTCCTGCCAATAAACACCTTGGCTTAGCGTTTTAGCTTTTATCATTTTGTCTCCTTTCCTTGTTTGAATTGCTATCTGTGACTTATGTGACCCCGCTCTCCTTACGGTACTATGTACTTTCCACTGCTATTTCATTTAATACTTCTTCTGTATGTTGCCCCAGGCGTGGGGGAATCCGATTAGGCGGCCTTTTTCCATCAAACAGCACCGGTACGCCCGGAAAACACAAGTTGCCCATGGCATCATCTTTGATATGCTGGAAAAAACCGACCTCTTGCAAATGCGGATCATGTTGCAAATCTTCCGGTGCATTAATATTGGCAGCCGGCACTTGCAGGCGTTCAAATAAAGCCAGCCATTCGGCATTCGTTTTTTCAGCCAGGATTTTGCATAATGTTTCATATACAAAAGAAGTATGCTCACTTCTTGCGGCAATAGACTGAAAACGTTGATCTTGAGCCAATGCCGCATTACCTGTTGCCACCAGCAAATCATTCCAATGCTTATCGGTATAGGGCATCACACAGATATGACCATCACGGGTGGCAAACGGTTTGCGCCAGGCCGATAAGGCTCGCGGATACCCCATCGGTCCTGCCTGGGATGCAAAGGTAGCACCATAC
>JAAYHN010000182.1 GCA_012735395.1 Alcaligenaceae bacterium
AATAAGTAGAAGATTGAAAATATTTTACTTAAGATATGCTTAATATCTCAAATATTGATTCATCATTTGGCTGACATAGATTAATATCCGGTGAAATACCGACCTGTTTACAGCTGTTTGCCGCCTTTTGCAAAAGCTGCAATACATATCCCGCAATACGCGGATGGGTCACTACAAAACGCTGTTTAAAACAATATTGCATAAGATGATAGCGCTCCAGTTCATTGAAAACACTGTCAACCCCTTCATTACTGGTTAATAACCAGCTTACCTTTTTTTCTGCCCGCAAAGCAGACATTATTTCCTGTTTTTCGGTCTCACTCCATGAGCGGGCCGTTCTTTGATAAACAGGTAAAAAATCAACCCTGACATGCAGCTCCGAAAGCTTATCTGCCAGCCATTGCCGGCCACTTTGCCCGCGCACCACCAACACGTCAGAAAAAGAAACCAGCCCCTTTTTTTGTAACTCATCAAAAAAAGCCTCGGAGTCTTGCATGGTATTGCCCGGATCAGGCGCAATGATTTGCCCGGCAGAAACCCCTTTGTGAAGCAGGGCCTCTGCCGTTGCCGCTCCCACCGCACCGGCAAAGGCCTTAACAGGCCATTGCAATCCATGCTTTTCAAGCAAATTGAAAAACACCTGAACGGCATAGCCACTGACAAAAAAAATCAGTTTGTATTTGGCAAGATCGGGAATTTGTTCTGCCGTTAAAGGCAATGGAGAAAGTAGCATGGCCGGCATGTCTGAGACAGAGAAGCCCTCTGCCTCAAGACGTGTTTTCAATGCCTGGTTTTTACCCGCCGGACGGGTAAGGATAATATGTTTATTCATGTTTTCTTGCCAATCAAGAAAACACGGTTAATTATTTAACAAGGTAGCCAAAATTTTGTCGGCACCCGCCTGATGCAATTCTTTAGCTACCGCCAAACCAAGCTGCTCTGCCTGCCCAACCGGGCCACTGCTTTGCGCGCGCAACACTTTGGTGCCATCAGGCAACGCCACGAATGCCTGAATAACAAGCTCGCTGCCATTGATAAGCGCATGCGCAGCCAAAGGCACCTGGCAAGATCCGCCAAGGAATGATGAGACCGCCCTTTCGGCCGTGACACAAGCCAGCGTTTCCTGGCATGACAAAGGTTGCAAAGCGGCCAGTACATCTGGACGGGAATCAAGAATTTCTATTCCTAGCGCCCCCTGCCCGGCAGCAGGCAGACTGTCCTGTACCGACAGGCAACTGCGGATCCTTTCTTCAAGGCCCAGGCGTTGCAACCCCGCAGCAGCCAGAATAATGGCATCGTATTCGCCATTATCCAGTTTGCCAAGACGGGTATCCAGGTTACCACGCAAGGGTTTTACCACAAGATGCGGAAAGTTTGCCCTGATTTGTGATTCGCGCCGCAGGCTGGATGTTCCCACCACAGCCCCCTCGGGCAAATCGGCCAGTTTTTCATATTTATTGGATACAAATGCGTCACGCGGGTCTGCCCGCTCCATGACAACCGCCAGCTGGAAGGGCGAACCAAGATCCATGGGCACATCTTTAAGGGAATGTACGGCAAGATCGGCCCGGCCATCGAGCAAAGCGGTTTCCAGTTCTTTGACAAACAACCCCTTGCCACCCACTTTTGACAGGGTCCGGTCAAGGATTTGATCTCCCCTGGTTGTCATGGTTAGCAGTTCGACACGGCAGGCTGGATACAACGCCTGCAACTTAGCCTGTACAAATTCGGCCTGCCATAAAGCCAGGCGACTGGCTCGGGTGGCGATAATCAATTTTTCAGGATGTACTGACATTGCGATTCCTATTTAAAATAATTGGCAAGGACAGCAATAACAATACCGATAACCGCCAGGACAAACAAAAGTTGTAACAGGGTAAGCTTGGGTTTTTGTGACATATTTTTAACTGACCATCCTTAAGATAAATATTAATTACTCTGACTGCGCTGGTGCTTGTGCCGTTTTTCGAGAGGCAATAAACTTACCGACGCCCATAACAAACAATGCCCCGATAACCTCGATGGAATACTTCAGGGTAGCAGGCGCCTCTCCACCATCAAAGAAAGCATTAACAACGTAAACGTCGCTTATAAGCATACCACCAGCCAGCCAGCCCAGCAAACCCGCACCAAACAGGATAACCAGGGGGAATTTATCGATTAATTTAAGAACCAATGTACTGCCCCAGATAATAATAGGCACACTGACCACCAAACCAAAGATAACATAAGCCAATTGGTGATCTGCGTGCGTACCGTCAGCAACGCCGGCAATGGCCAGAACGTTATCCAGACTCATGACAAGGTCGGCAATAAGAATGGTTTTGACTGCCCCCCAGACACTACTGCTTGCCGTAATCCCTTCACCATGATCTTCTTCAGGAATAAGCAGTTTAATACCAATCCAAAGCAGCAATGCTGCGCCCACTATTTTCAGAAATGGAATGGTTAATAACTGCAGGGCAAAAGCAATCAGAATGACACGTAAGGTGATTGCCCCCACGGTCCCCCAAAGAATGCCCTTCATGCGCTGCGATTTTTCTAGATTGCGGCAGGCCAAAGCAATAATAATGGCATTATCCCCCCCCAAAAGGAGATCGACTAAAATAATTGAGCCAACGGCGGCCCAATTGATATGCTGAATAAAATCTAACATTCTTGTTTACCTATCTATTTTTATCAAGCGAATTTATTTGAATCGGGCGCATTTTCATGCACTTTTTTCAAACCGTTTTTAGGCAGTATTAATGGCTGCCTCGCACCTATAACCTATTTATTATTTTCCCGATAAGGGTGGCGACATTATAATTCAGTTTTCAGCAGGCTGGATATTTAATATATCCGTTCATCTTGCATGACACTTTTCAGCAATACGATTTGATACCCTCAAAACTGTTTTGCAAAGTGAACACTAACGCCTGATTTATATTGTCACCCCGACCCAGAAAAAAAACCGCCAGTATCAATGCGTATTGACTGGCGGTTTTTATGCCCGAATCAGAACCGATTACAGAATGGATTTCAGTAATTTGCCCATTTCAGAAGGATTACGGGTTGTACGGATACCGCAAGCTTCCATGACTTCAAGCTTGGCATCGGCCGTATCGGCACCACCGGAGATAAGCGCACCGGCGTGACCCATGCGTTTTCCTGGAGGCGCTGTAACACCGGCAATAAAGCCAACAACCGGTTTTTTCATATTGTCTTTGGCCCACAATGCCGCGTTGACTTCATCGGGACCACCGATTTCACCAATCATGATAACGGCTTCGGTCTCAGGGTCATCGTTAAACATTTTCAGGATATCGATGTGCTTCAGGCCATTGATTGGGTCGCCACCAATACCAACAGCAGCAGACTGACCCATGCCAAGCTCGGAAACCTGCGCAACGGCTTCATAGGTTAAAGTGCCTGAACGGCTGACAATACCGATTTTACCTTTGCGGTGAATATGGCCTGGCATAATACCGATCTTGATTTCATCGGGAATGGTCAAGCCAGGGCAGTTAGGGCCGAGCAACAGGGTTTTCTTGTTTTCTGCACGCATGCGGTTACGCAGCTCAAGCATATCGCGAACAGGAATACCTTCGGTAATGCAGATAGCCAAATCCAGATCGGCCTCGGCGGCTTCCCAGATGGCAGCCGCAGCGCCTGCCGGCGGAACATAAATAACGGATACGGTGGCACCGGTTTCATCTTTGGCTTCTTTAACAGAAGAATAGATTGGGATGCCTTCGAAATCTTCACCGGCGCGCTTTGGATTTACGCCAGCAACAAAGGCTTCTTTACCATTACCGTATTCACGGCACATACGTGTATGAAATTGACCGGTTTTACCTGTAATACCCTGGGTAATTACTTTTGTGTCTTTATTGATAAGAATAGACATTGATGAGTTCCTTCCTTACTTGGCAGCTTCAACAACTTTAGTTGCTGCTTCGGCCATTGTGTCAGCGCTGATAATAGGCAGACCTGAATCTTTCAGCATTTGCTTGCCCAGTTCTTCGTTGGTTCCTTTCATGCGAACAACCAATGGAACATCCAGGTTTACCGCACGGCATGCCGCAATCACGCCTTCGTTTTTCAGCATGATTTTGAACGCTTCGGTTACTTTTTCGGCTGTGGCGCCACCACCTACGTCGAGGAAGTTGGCTGGCTCGCCACCAAACAGCTTGATGGTGTCCATGGTTGCCATGGCCAGACCGGCACCGTTTACCAGGCAGCCTATATTGCCATCCAGCTGGATGTAGGCAAGATCAAATTTGCTGGCTTCGATTTCAGCGGGATCTTCTTCGTCGAGGTCGCGGTAAGCAACGATTTCAGGAAGACGGAACAAGGCGTTGGAATCAAAGTTGAATTTGGCATCCAGGGCAATGATGTCGCCAGAACCGGTCAGGATCAGGGGATTGATTTCAGCCAGGGATGAATCGGTTTCGCAATAAACCTTATACAGTTTCTGGAACTCAGAGGCTGCCTTGGCGACTGACTCTTCAGGAACACCAATACCACGGGCCAATTCTGCCGCTTCAGCGTCTGTCAGGCCAGTTGCGGGGTCAACAAATACTTTCAAGATTTTTTCGGGAGTTGCCTCGGCAACTTCTTCCACATCCATACCACCTTCGCTGGAAGCCATTACACAAACACGCTGGGTTGCGCGATCGGTCACGATACCAACATAGTATTCTTTTTTAATGTCGGCACCCTCTTCGATCAGAAGACGGTTTACTTTTTGACCTTCAGGGCCAGTCTGGTGCGTTACCAGCTGCATACCCAGAATTTCCGAAGATAACTGACGCACTTCATCGATGGAGCGGGCCAATTTGACACCACCACCTTTACCGCGGCCGCCTGCATGAATCTGGGCTTTGACAACCCAGACTGGTCCGCCCAGCGTTTCAGCTGCCTTGACAGCTTCGTCAACAGAGAATGCGGGAATAC
>JAAYHN010000183.1 GCA_012735395.1 Alcaligenaceae bacterium
GTTTCATCACCAATCAGCAAATGCCAGTCAAACACGGTGGGAATAATAAAAGAACCACGTGGCCCGGCAATACCCAGATAATGCCCCACCTCGGCTTTGGTGGCCCAATCTGTAGCCGGCCCTTCATGATGCAGGACAAAATCAATTTCCAGCTCGTTGGCTACCGGATCATAGCGACGTGGTGTGTAATCGCGCATGACCGGCTTGGGCCTGCTTTCATCAAACTCCAGGCCCTTTTCCCCAACGACAGGTATATTGGGCTTTTCTCCCTGGACTTCAGGTAACAACAGTTTAACGTGATCATCAAAAGAGGCAGAAAGGAAGCCGGACAGGTTTTCGCCTGTAAAGGTAATGCGACGCATGGCCGGGCTCAGCTCGCGAATCCGGGTTACCGTCAACAGACGCGGAATGATGGAGTGCTGTACTTTCTGTACTTTAAAAGAATCTGTTGTCATCGTTAGTCTCACAAAAATGGCGTGGCCGTTAATTCAAGGGCCTGAAAGGTTTAAGATATCCTGGGTCGCTTTCTGGAGTATGGAAATAATACGGCGCTGTTCTTCATGGCTGACATCGCTGCTTGCCAGTAAAGCAGCCTGTAAAGCCTTACGGGTTTGCACGAACTCGGGCAGCCAGCCTGTCGCGTTCGTTGCGGCCGCCTCACTTTCACTGGCTTGCTGGACCCAGAGCATTTTTCTTGCCGCATGCTTGAGAATAGACAAAAGCCACTGCGCCCGCTCTTGATTCAACTGTAAATACTCACGCCCCGCCAGGGTAACCTGGTAGTTTTTACGTTTACCAACTGACTCTACCCGGGCAAAACCTGACTCTTCCAGTTGCCTGAGAGCCGGATACAGCACCCCCGGGCTGGGACTGTAAAAACCATGTGACAGGTTATTAAAATGCCTGATCAGTTCGTAGCCATAAGCAGAAGAATCATTTAAAAACCACAGCAGCATCAATTGCAGTTCATCTGCATTGAATTTGCGACCACTGGTTAAATGCTTGCTGCGCTGGCGAAAAGTATTTGGTTCAAGACGATTCAAAATATATTCAATACTTATCCAAAAAACACTTAAGATGTATCGTAAGATACAAATACTATAACCTTAATAAGAATCATTGTCAATAAAAATTGCCAGCCTGATTCAAATAACCGGGCTGGCAATTTTTAAATTCAAAACTTCTGCATGGCAACTATATTTTGTAAGCCACTTCCTTACATTCTGGCTGACCGGAGGTCATTGCTGCCACTGTTCACTTAATACAGGTCGGGAACAAACATTTCCCCGGGGACCGGATTACGGATATAGTCGGGATGATGCTCTCGTGCAGGCAGTTCGATAGGCTCATGCACCACTTCGCCATAAGGAATCTGTGACAACAAGTGCGATATGCAGTTCAAACGGGCCCGTTTCTTGTCAACCCCCTCTACGATCCACCAGGGCGCCTCGGGAATGTGTGAACGCTCAAGCATTTCTTCCTTGGCTTTGGTATAGGCCTCCCAGCGACGGCGTGACTCCAGATCCATAGGCGACAGTTTCCACTGTTTTAAAGGATCATGCATGCGCATCAGGAAGCGGCGGTGCTGTTCATCATCACTGATAGAGAACCAGTATTTAATCAGAATGATGCCACTGCGTGCCAGCATTTTCTCAAACTCGGTCACATCCCGGAAAAACGCCTCATGCTGTTCATCGGTACAGAAGCCCATGACACGCTCCACACCCGCACGGTTATACCAGCTGCGGTCAAAAAGAACGATTTCACCACCGGCGGGCAAGTGCGAAACGTAACGCTGGAAATACCACTGGGTTTGCTCACGGTCGTTAGGTGCAGGCAAGGCGGCCACCCGGCAGACACGCGGGTTAAGACGCTGGGTTATCCGTTTGATGGCGCCCCCTTTACCGGCTGCATCACGCCCCTCAAAAATAACAACCACTTTAAGCTTTTTGGCAACCACCCAGTCTTGCAGTTTTACAAGCTCGCCTTGCAAACGCAGCAGTTCACGGAAGTAAAGCTTGCGGTCCATGCCGTCACCTTCCAGGCTTTCCCCAGAAAGTAATTGCTCCATACGGTCATCGTCAATTTCCATTTCCAGTTCTTCGTCAAAACTGTCAATCATTTCGGCATAAAGACGTTGCGTATGCTCGGATAAATTCTCTGTCATGGGGAAACACTCCTTCATAAATGAAGGCAATCTACCAAGATTAGATGACATGTTTATGACAAACATGCATAAACCGACTTTAGCAAAAACCCCTAAGCCAAAAAACAGTAAAATGCCGTGTTTATCTTGGTGATATTTCCTTTATTCACATAAGTAACGCTTACATCACCCGTTACCCAAAATACTTAAACAACAGGTTTTTTTTATGTTATCCAATATCCGGGAACAATGGTTCTCCAATGTGCGGGCAGACCTTCTTGCGGGGCTGGTCGTTGGCCTGGCCCTGGTTCCCGAGGCAATTGCCTTCTCTATTATTGCAGGGGTTGACCCGAAAATCGGTTTATACGCCTCGTTCTGTATTGCCATTGTTATTTCCTTCGTGGGAGGCCGCCCTGCCATGATTTCCGCAGCAACCGGGGCCATGGCTTTACTAATGGTCACGCTGGTCAAAGAGCATGGGCTGGAATATCTGTTAGCGGCAAGTGTTTTGACCGGCATCCTGCAAATATTGGCCGGCTATTTAAAGCTGGCCAAGTTAATGCGGTTTGTATCCAAATCGGTGGTGATTGGCTTTGTCAATGCCCTGGCCATTCTTATATTTATGGCCCAGTTACCTGAATTGATCAATGTCAGCTGGCATGTCTATGCCCTGGTTGCGCTGGGGCTGGCCATTATTTACCTTTATCCCCTACTGCCCCGGATAGGCGCTTTATTGCCCTCACCACTGGTTTGCATTATCACCGTTACGATCCTTGCCGTTTTATTCGGCATTGATGTACGCACCGTTGGCGATATGGGTGAGTTGCCCGACACGCTCCCGGTCTTCTTGATTCCCGATATTCCTTTTAATTTTGAAACATTAAGAATTATTTTCCCCTATTCGGTTGCCCTGGCCGCCGTCGGTTTGCTTGAGTCAATGATGACGGCAACGATTGTTGATGAAATGACAGACACCCCCAGCGACAAGCACCGGGAGTGCAAGGGCCAGGGCATTGCCAATATCGCTTCCGGCCTGATGGGAGGCATGGCGGGTTGCGCCATGATTGGCCAGTCAACAATCAATGTGAAGTCTGGCGGCAGAACCCGTCTTTCAACGTTTTCGGCCGGCCTGTTCCTGATTGTTCTGGTTGTGTTTATCAGTGACTGGCTCAAAATCATTCCAATGGCGGCACTGGTTGCCGTGATGATCATGGTTTCAATCAGCACCTTTGACTGGAACTCGATCAAGACGTTTAACAGCAACCCCAAAAGCAGTAATGCGGTTATGGTTGCAACCGTTATTGTGGTGGTTGCCACCCATAACCTGGCACTGGGGGTACTGACGGGTGTCCTTCTTTCTGCCCTGTTCCTGGCCAATAAACTTGAAAAAGACGTCCAGATCGACAAGTCATTTGAAGGAACTGTGCGTGTTTATGACCTTAAAGGCCAGATCTTTTTCAGTTCCTCTGAAAAATTCATGCAAGGGTTTGACTTTAAGGAAAACGTGGACGATGTCATTATTGACCTGACTCATTCCCATATCTGGGACGTGACCTCGGTCGCCATGCTGGATTCTGTTGTTAACAGGTTTAAAAAAGCGGGTACCAATGTGCATGTCCGTGGCCTGAACGAAGCAAGCTCTATCATGATTGACAAATACGGCACCCATGCCAGGATTTAAATCATTGACGGCCGGAAGGAACGAGCACCTCAAATTTTTTTCTGGTGGCAATATGTTCCGGCCTTGCCGTCAATCCGTATTTCGGCTCATGAAGTGTATTTTCAATACTGTTGTACACCATCAAATTAATATGTCAACCTTGGTTTTTTTATAAAATCCTTTCAAAAAGCTGAAAATAAATATAAATTGACAGAAATTAAAAGAATATAAAAGAAAGTACGGATAAAAATTTTTTTAAGAAAGAAAACAAAACCAATCAATTTATTTTATTAAAAAACATTCCAAATATTAAAATTTGTTTCTATAATTTATGAATATAAACATTCAGAATTATTTTTTTTATTTGATTACATTTTTAAAAGGTATTTTGTGCGTACTTCAGGATTACTCATCACAACCATCATCAGCACGGCCCTTCTCGCAGGGTGCGCAACTGAATCACACCGAACGCTTGCCACAGAAAAAGTCGTTACTGCAGGCACACAGTACAACGGGCCGCGTGCCGCAGTTTCCATTGGCAAGTTCGCCAACCGCTCCACCTTCCAGCAGGGCATATTTTCTGATGGCGTAGACCGTCTTGGCAATCAGGCACAAACCATTCTCATCACCCATTTACAGCAAACAGGCCGTTTCAACGTTCTTGACCGCGCCAACATGAATGAACTCAAAACTGAAGCAGGCATCAAAGGGCAAAAACAAAACCTGAAAGGCGCCTCTTATGTCGTTACCGGTGATGTAACCGAGTTTGGCCGTAAAACCCTCGGTGACCGCCAGCTGTTTGGCATCCTGGGCAGGGGCAAAGAACAGGTAGCTTATGCAAAAGTAAACCTGAACATCGTGAACGTACAAACTTCCGAAGTTGTTTATTCATCATTAGGGGCCGGTGAGTTCAGCCTGTCCAACCGGGAAGTCGTCGGGTTTGGCGGTACGGCCGGTTATGATTCAACCTTAAACGGAAAAGTGCTTGAGCTTGCCATACGGGACGCCGTGAATAATCTGGTAGCCGGGCTGGAAAGCGGTGCATGGCGCCCTGCACAATAAGAAAAGGCCAATCATGTCACTCTTAAAACGTCACTGCCTGGTATTGGGCTCAACCTTACTCCTGACCGCTTGCGCTGCCCCCAAAACCGCTTATTATTGGGGTAACTACGAGCCGGTGGTATATCATCACTTCACCAACGAGTCATCACCCGATGAACAAATTGCCGCACTTGAAAAAGACCTGGCCACGGCAAAAGAAAAGAACCTGGGTATTCCACCCGGGTTACATGCCCAATTAGGGTTGTTATATATACAAACCGGTAAAGAAGCCGCCGGTTTTGCCCAGTTTCAACAAGAGAAATCACTGTTTCCCGAGTCTGCGCATTACCTGGATTTCGTTCTGAAGCCCAAAGCCCGGCAGCCACAAACGGGCACAACAGCAATAGCGTCTGTCTCTTCGGGGCAGGCTAATATCCAACCAACCAAAAAATAACATTCACATGAAATTTATTTTCAAAGCTGTCAGCTTAATCGCCCTGGCTTCTTTGGCAACGGGTTGTGCCGTAAATCAACCCTACGATTACACCGCCTTCAAAGAAAGCAACCCTGCTTCCATTCTGGTGCTGCCGCCCGCCAACCAAAGCCTGGATGTACTTGCATCTGACAGTGTTTTTGCCCAGGTTACCAGGCCATTGGCAGAATCCGGATACTATGTTTTTCCGGTTGGCCTGGTTAACGAAACATTTAAGGCCAACGGGCTCACCGAACCCGATGACATCCATCAGGTTAACCTTGCCAAATTAAACGAAATCTTTGGTCCTGATGCCGTTTTATATCTCACGGTAACAGACTACGGCACCCAATACCAGGTGGTACAAAGCGACAGCCGTGTCACTGTTGAAGGCAAACTGATAGATGCCAAAACCGGCAGGCAGCTGTGGTCGGGAAGCGCCACCGCCTCCAGTGCCGAACAGTCCAGCTCAAGCGGAAACCTGTTCGTTCTGCTGATAACCGCAGTAATTGAGCAGGTTATTAACACCAGCACAAACCGCAGTCATTCCATTGCCCAAATCAGCAATCACAGGCTCTTGAGCGCAGGCGTTCCAAACGGCATTCTCCACGGCCCCAGATCAGCACAGCATTGGAAAAAATAAGCCCCGCTATTTAATCCTTAAGCAAAAACTGTTGGCACAAGCCCATCCCGGCTTGTGCCGTTTCATTACGCTTTTCATCACGCATTACCCTGCTCCTTTTTAATCATTGTCAAAATGGGGTGCCGGAACCTGAAAAAGGCACGAGCATTCATGACCTGAAACCGCCGGAATCCGCAGCCCTTTGCACAGCCCTACTGTTTAATGACATACCAGACATTCATCACCTCGTCTCCCAGCATATCTCCCTGTTTGACATCCTTTTTATACAAATATAACGGCTGGCCTTTATAGGCCCATTGGCTGCTGCCGTCATCGCGCGTGATAATGCTGTAGTCACCCTCAGCCTGGCTGTCTGCTGACGCCATAAGCGGTGGCCAGTTCTGCGCACACCTGTCATTACACACACTTTTTCCCGGCGCATCCCGGTCTTTGGCATACGTATATAGCGTCATGCCATCCGCATTGACCAATATGTCATTCATGGCTTTTACCGGTGGACCGGCCGCACGGGCACTTTCACTCATGAAGCCACATCCCAAGCTGGCAAAAGCCAGAATAAGTAATGTCTTCCTCATTTTGCACCTCCCTGAAAAAATAAACCCTGATCTGCATTGCTACTGACCAGCAATTACAGAATACTCCTAAACACATGAAAATAAAGCGCTATTTCAAACGCATAGATTACTTTTTGTTTCCTGAACGGGTTTCTGGGGGCAAAAGAAAAAACCATTCATTTTTTGATTCATAAAATAAA
>JAAYHN010000184.1 GCA_012735395.1 Alcaligenaceae bacterium
TACCAGCAGGCCTTCACCATATGAGCTGTTGGGCTCTGAAAAATGAACTTCGGTGCAACGCTGGGGCAAAATGGCCATTTCTGCGGCAACCATATCGAAACGGTCAGCTTTCAGGCCAGGAATAAGGGAACCGAAATTGGTGGTAACCCAGCGTATTTCCTTGATACCCAGTTTTTCCATGATAAGTTTTGCCACATCGGGACCGGCTCCTTTGGCTTCATTGCTGGGGGTCATGTAACCGTAAGGAATTTCGTTAGCGACTGCGATTCTGATATAACCCTTATCCTGGATTTCCTTGAGAGTTGCCGAGTTACTTGAAGTTGAAAATAATAAAGCGGTGGCGGTAAGAGATAGTGCTGATATGAATGAAATACGTGGAGTTTTCATTATAGTCTCCTTGTTTAAGATTTTATATTTCTTATTTAAAATAATTAAATATTGATAAAAGTATATATTTAAAATAAAAAATATAGAGAATGGATTCCTTTTTTAGAGTAACAGAAAAGTATGGCTTATGACCGGATAAGGATGTTATGTATCCTGTCCATATGTAAAAAATAATTACAAAAGAAACAATGGTTACAACTTTTTTGCAAAAAATAAATATATAAATCAAATGCTTATGTTTTTATAAAAAATAAGGAAAATGTGTTGGCTAAGACATACATTAATTATTGTTTGTTCTAATCTATATCAAAAACTGTATAGAAAAAATTTATATTTTTTTGAATTGGTTTGATTTTTATGATTGCTTAAATAAAATATTGGCTTTGTTTTTATAGATCGTTTTTTATTTTATTTGTTGTTTGCCGGCTTGTTTGGCGCCAATATAAATATGGTTGCTTACCAGGCCGGATACTATGATGCATGTGCCTGTGGCATTAATGCCGGCCATGAAATACATTACTACACCTCTTGTCAAGAATCATGAAATCACCTGAATTATTACTGCCAGCTGGCGGTTTTGAACGCATGCGCGCTGCTTTTGACTTTGGCGCCGATGCGGTTTATGCCGGCCAGCCCCGTTATTCATTGCGTGCGCGCAATAATGAATTTGTTCGCATTGCCAAAATGCAGGAAGCGATTAACGAAGCGCATGCCCGTGGTAAAAAATTCTATGTGGCCAGTAATATATTGCCGCACAATTCCAAATTAAAAACCTACCTTGATGATATGGTACCTGTTATGGAAATGAAGCCGGATGCCATTATTATGGCCGATCCTGGTCTTATCATGAAGGTGAAAGAACGCTGGCCCGATGCGGTTATCCATTTGTCGGTCCAGGCTAATACCACTAATTATTGGGGGGTGCAATTCTGGCAGAAAGTAGGGGTGGAACGTATTATTCTTTCCCGTGAGCTGTCGCTGGAAGAAATTGCCGAAATCCGCCAGCAATGCCCTGATATGGAGCTTGAGGTGTTTGTGCATGGTGCCTTGTGTATCGCTTATTCCGGCCGTTGCCTGCTGTCGGGTTATTTTAATCATCGTGACCCCAACCAGGGCACCTGTACCAATGCCTGCCGCTGGGATTATAAGGTGCATGCGGCCAGCGAAAGCGATGCCGGTGATGCACAGCTGTTAAGCGGTTTTGATTTCCAGCAGGCCAAAGAAGAGGCTGACGCCAGTTTTGCCGCTTGTGGCGGGGCAAAGCGGCATCCCTTGGCTGACCAGGTTTATTTGATTGAAGAAGCCAATCGCCCGGGCCAGTTCATGCCGATTATGGAAGATGAACACGGCACTTACATCATGAATTCCAAAGATTTACGTGCCCTTGAGCAAATAGAAAAATTGGTGAAAATCGGGGTTGACTCCCTTAAGGTGGAAGGCCGTACCAAATCAATTTATTACGTGGCACGGGTTGCGCAAACCTATCGTAAGGCGATTGACGACGCGATTGCCGGCCGTCCTTTCAACCCCGAATTGCTGGCTGACCTGGACGGCTTGGCCAACCGTGGCTATACGCCCGGTTTCCTTGAATTGCACCAAACCCAGGATTACCAGAATTACTTGCACGGCTATTCCA